>CAZJUW010000009.1:7143-12059 GCA_964549325.1 uncultured Muribaculaceae bacterium | reverse complement strand
ACAAGATGAATATAAAAATCAAATGTATCAAAATATTTCTCATGATTTTAAAACACCTCTCACCGTTATAAAATCGTACATCGAAGCTGTCCACGATGGCGTCGAAGAGGAAAAGACCGCTTTGACGGTCATCGAAGAACAGACAGACAAACTTGAACAAAAGGTTCACTCCCTCTTGTACTTGAATAAACTCGATTACTTGAAAGATTCCAAAGAACTCGTAAATGTTGAAGTGGATATTGGCAAAATCCTCCGAGCTTCGATCAAGAAGTTGAAGTTCGAAAAAAAAGACTTGGCATTTCACGTCAGTATTGAAAAAAATCCAAAATTTTTAGGAACGGAAGAGCGTTGGGAAACTGTGATTGATAACTTACTCCAAAACTTTCTACGCTATGCCGAAAGTGAAATCAAAATCACAGTGCGTGGCAACAAGATTACGCTCTATAATGATGGACCAAATATCGAAGAAGATCTCTTAGACGGAATCTTTACTCCGTTCCGTAAAGGGATCAAAGGAGAGTTTGGGCTCGGATTATCGATCGTCAAAAAGACGCTTAGCTTGATGGGATATGATATTACCATTCGTAATCACAAGAAGAAAGGCGTCACATTTACGATTATGAAGGGAACGGATTAGAGAAACTGCTTGATGCGCATACTTACCTCTTAAATTTCGTTCTCTTTTTTTTGGATAAGTTTTTTTCATTCTGCCAAACTAAGAATGGTGAAGTCTATGAAAGTTTTAATTACAGGAGCGGCTTCAGGAATTGGGTACCAAGTTGGAAGAACATTAGCGTCCCACCATCATACGGTCTATCTTACAACACATACGGAAGAAGAATGCCTAAGGTTAGCGGAAAAGATCGAAAACGTTCCCAATTTACACTGCTTTTGTCTCGATATTACAAGGAAGAAAGATCGAGAGTTGATCCTTCCATTACAGTTAGATTGTATTATCAATCATGCAGGAATTGGAATCGGAGGCAGTATCGTTGATATGAAGATAGAGGATGTGAAGAAGAACTTTGAGGTGAATGTATTCTCGACGTTAGAGATGATAAAACTTACTTATCATGATTTCTTAGAACGCGGGGTTCCTGGAAAGATCTTTGTGACCTCTTCGCTAGCGGGAATCATTCCCATTCCCCTTCTTGGGAGTTACTGTGCCACGAAATCTTGTCTTTCCACATTTCTTATCACTTTACGAGAAGAACTTCATCTCGTGGATTCAGATATCACGGTGTCCTTAATCGAACCAGGTGCTTACAGAACAGGCTTCAATCAAGTGATGATCGATAATAAAGAAAAGTACCTAGAAAAGGGGAGTATCTTCTACCAACAGGAAGAAGAATTGACGAAGTTTCAAAAGAAACTCTTTCGTCTTGCCGAGAAAAAGAAGATCTCTTCCATCGTCAAGAAGATCGTGCACGAAGTCGAAAAAGAGAAGCCAAAACTGCATATCAAGGCACCATTTGGACAAGCCCTTGGAGCAAAATTGTTCATGCTTTTCTTTCGTTAATCGGTCATTTTCCCACGTTTTAGTTCATAAAATGAAGTGGGAAAAGCGAAGAAGTCCCTGGGGTAATTTGACAGAAACAAAAAAATGTAGTACAATGTGAAACGTTGATGGCACATTATTCTAGTCATGAACGCGCTTAGAGAAGGCGGGGCTAAAAATCCGCCAAAGAGCATATCTGTGAAGCGTCTGGTGCTTGCTTCTTACGCCCAGTTTGGGGTGAGTGCTGGATTGAGAGATGTCTGGACGCCCGTAATGGCATACGAGGTCAGTTCCATCCATCGTGGAGACCCAAACTTGTGCTTTTTGAAGAAAAGGAGTACGACTTGGGATGAAACCTACCTTGTGGTTAACGCTATGGGTAGTGTAGCTTGTCCTGCGTGAGTGGCGGGGATGGTTGAACTACGTTGTACGTTTTTAGCTAGGACGTGTGACGATCGCAACCTGAAACGTTACTTGCAAAAAGGAATTATCTAAGTGTGAATGGTGAGGAAATCTCCTAGAATGTCATTACTGTAGGATTGCAGTGCGTACTAAGTGGCAATCAAGTCTCACATACGGTGACGATGTGATCACTCCTTAAAGGGGAACCGCTCGGCTGGTAACGGACGAGTTGGGGTGAGGGAAATCCTACTTGACCTAAGACGCAAAGTTTACTATAGTTAGCCATTTGAATTACCGTTAAGAAGGGATTTGATCCCTTTTTCTTTTGACAAAATTATGATAGAATAAAAAACAGGTGAAGAAAATGCAAGATACCCAACTGTTGAAGACATTAAAAAAAGCAGATAAAGATAAGAAGAAAAAATCAAATTTTCCATGGATCATCAAGATCACAGTCATCGCTTTTGCCATTTCGCTATTATTTTCTTTTGCAACAGAGAGCTTGATGCCTCATACTTCTATTTGGCTTGGGATACTTCTGGTAATTATTTTCATTTTATTGGGGATTCTATTTGATATGGTAGGCGTAGCAGTCACTTCGGCTGATGAGAAGCCATTTCATTCGATGAGTGCGAAGAAAGTAAGAGGTGCCGATGTTGCGGTGGTCTTCAAGAAGAATACGAACAAAGTTGCTTCTTTTTGTAACGATGTCATTGGGGATATCTGTGGTATCATCTCCGGTTCCGCAGGAGTCTATATCGCATCTTCCATATCGCTTACCTTTCATTTGCCCATCTTCGCTTGCTCTTTAGTGATTACAGCCTTGATTGCCGCTGTGACGATCGGTGGGAAGGCACTCGGAAAAAGCGTGGCAATCAATAAAAGCACCACAATTCTTTATGAGTTTTCTAAATTCATTGCCCATTTTTATCATCCGAAAGCAAAGTCATAAGGGTAGGGGAAAGGAACTAGCAAAACATAAGATCGCCTAAATTAGCCAATTTGACCATCAATACAGTAAAAAAATTGCATTTTTACTTGCGAGTAACCCGAAACTTTGTTATACTCATATTGTTTCTTATGGCGAGATAGCTCAGCTGGCTAGAGCGCTCGGTTCATACCCGAAAGGTCGAGGGTTCGATCCCCCCTCTCGCTAACAAGAGGAATTCTGCTCGAACTTTTATAGTTTGAGTTTGATAAATAACTAATTCGTGATACGGATTAGTTTTTTTTGTCAACACTCTGAAAAAAGCTTCTTAATTTTGTTTAAGAGGCTTTTATTTGAATATAAACGGATAACGCAACTTTTATAAGTTGCGTCTCCAGGACTCATATAACCCTTGGTCATTGAGTAATTAAAATGCAGCACAAATTATATTTAAAGTCAATCCATGGATATTTTTGTACTACATTACATAGTATTTTCAATATTTTAAAATTATGTATGGTTTATTAAATAAATATCAATAATTAACAATCTGTATAGTAGTAATGTACTGTTAATTTTTTAATCTTACCATCTTCGAGCTCTGTTTTATATCCGGCACCATTTCTATATAATGGTGTATTTACATCTTCAGGGGCATCAACAGTTACTTTGTTTTTCTTTTAAAATGAGGACTCTAACAAAGTAAGTGTGCACTAACTCAAATATACTTTACCATACAAACACGAAAACAAGAGATCAGTGATAAAGAAGACGATCATGGAAGTATGATAGAAATATGGGATGAAGTAAGTTCATTACTTTGCTTGCTGACATCAAATAGAAATGTGCCGTGACATTTGCTTTTCCTTTTGAACAAACCAATCAAAACAAATGATTCGCATTTTGATAAGGTAAGTCACACTTATGATTTACTTTTTTTGATTGCCTTGAAAAAGCAAATGATACGATATCACTTTTTGCTAGACATATTGTATAACAGTTGTTATAATAACATTAGTTATAAGAAAGAAGGAAGGAAAAATATGGCAAAGGAACTACGTATTTCGAAGGAAACCCTTTTGAAAACATCTTTGGAGATCATTCGCGAAAAGGGAATTGATGGGCTAAACGTTCGAGAGGTTGCCAGTCGCCTTCATTGTTCAGTGCAACCGATCTATTATCAGTTTGGATCCTTCGATGGACTGAAGGAAGAAGTCTATCATCAAGCACTTCTTCATTGCCGAGAATATATGTTAAAGATGGCAACGGGAGATCATGCTTATAAAAAAATGGGAATGAATTACATCCGTTTTGCGAAGGAAGAACCGCAATTATTTCAACTACTCTTCATGTCAAAGACGGATCTATCCCCATTTCAGTTCATGAAGGCAGATCAAAGCTATGTAGATATTAAGAAACATGCTGCTAAATCAACGGGGCTTCCACCGGAAGAAGTAGATCAGTATCATTTGAAAATGTGGATGTTCACGCATGGAATTGCTTGTCTTTGTGCAACGAAGACGTGTGAGTTTACCGAAGAAGATATCAGCAATATGTTGACAGAAGAATATCAAGCACTCAACTTATTCGAAAAGGAGAAAAGCAAATCATGAAACAGGTCATTCAGGTAGAACATTTAACGAAACAGTACAAGGAATTAAGAGCAGTTGACGATTTGTCGTTTGATGTCAAAGAAGGAGAAATTTTAGGGCTTTTAGGACCAAATGGAAGTGGTAAAAGTACGACAATCAACTGCATCTTATCGCTTCTATCCTTCGAAAGTGGGAAGATTACGATCTTTGGTAAAGAAATGAAGCCGGACGCTTACGAGGTAAAGCGAGAGATCGGCGTCATCTTCCAGGAAGTGGCCGTCTTTAAAGAAATGACGGTTTACGAAAACTTAGATTATTTCTGTGGACTTTATGTGAAAGAAAAAGACACAAGAAGACAGTACATCATGGAAGCTCTACATTTGGTAGGACTAGAAAACTATCAAAAGTTTTATCCAAAGCAATTATCTGGCGGCTTACTGCGAAGACTCAATATTGCTTGTGGAATCGCCCATAAGCCCAAGCTCATCATTTTAGA
>CAZJUW010000009.1:0-7133 GCA_964549325.1 uncultured Muribaculaceae bacterium | reverse complement strand
ACCGACGGTGGCAGTTGATCCGCAGAGTCGGAATAATATTTTAGATGGGATTAAAATGTTGCGAAAGAATGGGGCAACGATCATCTATACGACTCATTACATGGAAGAAGCCGAGATTCTGTGTGACCGTATCATCATCTTGGACCAAGGAAAAGTGTTGGCGGAAGGAACGGCTGACGAATTAAAACAACTTGCGAACATCGAAGAGAAGGTGAGTGTAGGAATATCCAATTTAAACGATGCTCTATTAAAGAAGATACGCCATTTAAAACATGTCGATGACATTTCCTACGATGGAGTAACATTAACGGTTACTTATCGCAAGGGCACGAACAATCTTGTTCATTTGATCGATTTCTTTAAGGACGAGAAAGTGTCTTACAATAAGATCTTTTCCGAGCGCCCAACGTTAAACGACGTCTTCCTGGAACTGACTGGAAAGGAATTGAGAGACTGATGTTTTGGCATAATTTCAGGTATTCCTTCAAGACTTTATTTCGAAATAAGATGCTCATCTTTTGGACATTTTGTTTTCCCATTCTCTTAGGAATATTTTTCCATATGGCTTTTTCTGACATTGAGAAGAATGAACAACTAGAGATCGTTAAGATAGCCATTGTAAATGATGATGCGTGGGAAAAGGACCTGATCCTAAAAGAAGCGATGACCTCTTTGGGAGACGAAAAGAGTGATAACCAACTTTTCACAATTCAGTATGGAACGGAAGAAGAGGTAAAGACACTATTAGAAGACCAGAAGATCGCTGGATACTTGATGATCAAAGATGAGGCGCCAAAGATCGTGATCAAAGAAAGTGGTATCGATGCGACGATTCTGCAAACTGCGGTAGACGAAATTGCCGCGACGAAGATCGCTTTAGAGAAGACGTACTTGGCTTCTTCAAAGCCTACCGTAGAAGGAAATGCAGCTAGTGAATTTTCAAAGGAACTTTATCTTTCTATCTTAGAAAAGCTACAGGATGATGAGGTCGCGATTAAGGATGTATCCAAGGCAAACTTGAGTTATACGATGATCGAATTTTATACTTTGATTGCGATGAGTTGCCTTTATGGTGGAATTTTAGCGATGGTCGCTGTAAACCAGAATTTAGCGAATATGAGTTCCGAAGGAAAACGAGTGAGTATCAGTCCCATCTCGAAGGGAAAAATGCTCATGAGTAGTATCTTAGCCAGTTATCTTACCCAACTGATTGGCACCAGCATTTTACTTTGCTTTCTCTATTTTCTCTTGCATGTGGACTTCGGAACTAATCCGCTTTTTGTGTTCTTATTAACGATCGTAGGGTCTCTTGCGGGGCTTTCGTTAGGAGTCATTATCGCGTCGGTGGTTCGCTCAAGTGAAAATACAAAAACCGGAATTCTTCTTTCCGTTACGATGCTTGGCTGTTTCTTATCGGGAATGATGGGAATTACCATGAAATACATCATCGATAAGAATGTTCCTATTATCAATAAATGGAACCCAGCTTCGATGATCACGGATGGGTTCTATTCCTTATATTACTACGATACAACTTCTAGGTATTGGTTCAACATTGCAAGTCTTGTTGTATTTGCGATGATCCTGTTTTTCCTATCGTGGTGTGTGTTAAGGAGGCAAAAGTATGACAACATTTAAAGCATTCTTACATATCTTGAATCGCTGCAAAGGACCGATCATTCTCTATACTGTCATGTTGTTTGTGTTTGGTGGATTGAACATTCAAACCAGTGAAAATACGATGTCTTTTACAGCAACCAAACCAGATGTCTTGATCGTGAACCACGATGAAGAGGTTGGAATTACGCAGAATTTGATCGATTACTTTGAAGAACGTGCGACGTTAGTCGATGTTTCTGATAGAGATGACGCGAGAAGTGATGCACTTTTCTATCGTGATGTAAGCTACATCATGACGATTCCAAAAGGTTATCGTGAGAACTTTCTCGCCGGATTAGATCCTGTTATTGCCATCGAGAAGACAGGAGACTATGAAGCTTCGCTTGCTGAGATGATGCTTTCAAAGTATCTTCGTCTTACTTCCTTTTACCGAGATCTGTATGACAATGAGGAAGACATTTTAACGGCGACTGAGGATACCTTATCCCATAGTACAGAGGTCGAAGTAGCGTCAACACTGGATGCGACATCGCTCAGTAAAGCAACGTTTTACTACAACTTTTTAAGCTATGCGATGCTTGCGACAACGATTTATGTGATCTGTATGATCCTAGCAAGTTTTCACGAAGAAAAAGTCAAGAAGCGGACGATCGTAAGCAGTATGAATGATCGGAAACAAAACCGTATCCTGTTGGCAGCAAACTCGTTATTTGCGTTCGTTCTATGGCTTTTCTATTTGATTCTTTCTTTTGTTCTTTGTGGGAAGGTTCTATGGAGTATGCAAGGTATGTTATATGCACTGAATTCACTGATATTTACGTTCTGTGCGGTGACAATTGCCTTCTTGATCAGCAATATCCTGAACAATAAAAATGCGATCAATGGGATCATGAACGTCGTTGCTTTAGGTTCTTCCTTCTTGTGTGGAGCATTCGTTCCCGTGGAATTGTTGCCGAAATGGGTGTTAGGAATGGCTCATGTGTTGCCAACTTACTGGTATATCGATGCCAACCAACTACTGAAAACGTTAGATGTGTACGATTTTGAACACCTTGCACCAATTTTGCGCAATATGGGTGTGGTCATCTTATTCAGTCTAGGGTTTATCCTGCTGTCAAATTACTTCTCCCAACGGAAACAGAAACTAGACTAATTTTATAAAAATGATCATGGTAGCAATCATTTGTGAAAAGGTGAGAAAATGAAAAATTTGAGAAATATCTTCTGGGGAATTGTGTAATTATCCTTGGTGTCATCTTGGTCCTAAACTTCGCCGGCGCAACGGAATTTGACTTGTGGTTGGCGTGATATTGTCATTATCTTGCCAAGGCATCTTCGTCTTCAAAATGGTTTGAAAGTTACTTCTTCCATGCGTTTTGATTGCCATTGGTCTATCTTTCATCTTCAAGAATTTCCCTTTTGTTAAGCTGCAGGACTTACTAAAACTATGAACTAGAAGCATGAAACGGAGGAAAAAGAATGTTAATACGTCCCTTTTTAGAGGAAGAATATCACAATGAAAAGATTTTTTGTATGAAGCGATCTTCGTAAAGGTAGGAGAAGCAAAACCACCAAACAGTGTCGTCAACGATAAAGAATTGCAAGTGTACGTTCAAGATTTTGGTACCAAGAAAGATGATTATGCCCTTGCGGCGGTCATGGATGGGTCGGTGCTTGTTTTGTTCACGTGATGGATGATTATGGACATCTAGATGATGAAACACCGTCACTTGCGATTTCCGTCTATGCAGATGATCGAGGCAAGCAAGTTGGGACCTCTTTATTAGAAGTGATGTTAAAAAGTTTACAAAAGCAAGGCTACCAGCATACCTCGCTATCTGTGCCAAAAGAAAATCAGGCTGTCCATCTTTATCGACGATTGAGATACCACATCGTTAGCGAAACAGCCGAAGCGTATCTAATGAGATATGATTTTTCCTAAGTAGAAGAGCTACATTGTTGTTTGCAATGTAGCTTTTTTCGTGGTATTCTTTTTTCGAATGTTTAGGAGATGACGAGATGATCACGATCAAAAGCCCACGAGAAATAGAATTGATGAGAGAAGCAGGCATGATGGTTTCAAAGACACACCAATATTTGAAACCGTTTATCAAACCAGGAGTTACGACGAAGGAGTTGGACCAACTAGCGGAAGAGTACATCAGAAGTTTAGGTGGTGTTCCTACATGTAAAGGGTTTGAAGGGTTTCCGGCGACACTTTGTACAAGTGTGAATGATGAAGTTGTACATGGTATTCCAGGGGACTATGCCTTACAAGAAGGGGATATCATTACGATCGATATGGTGATCGGCTATTGTGGATACCAGGGGGATGCTGCTTGGACTTATGCCGTTGGAAAGATCGATTCCGAAAAAAAATATTTGATGGAACATACAAAGAAGGCTCTTTATGAAGGCGTAAGGCAAGTGAAACCAGGCAATCGGATCGGGGATATCTCTTCCGCTGTACAGACTTATGCTGAGGCACATCACTTGGGCGTAGTGAGGGAACTCGTAGGGCACGGAATTGGAAGTGAAATGCACGAAGATCCTGATGTTCCAAATTATGGGATTCCGAATACAGGGCCTAGATTGAAACCCGGTATGGTGATCTGTATTGAACCGATGTTGAACTATGGTACTGCGGATATTTATCAATTAGAGGATGGCTGGACGATCATGACCGAAGATGGTGCCCCCGCAGCTCATTACGAGCATACAGTCTTAGTAACGGATGATGGGTATGAAATTTTGACACCTCGATTAGATGAACTGACATAGTTGCGAAACAGGACGTATAAGAGCCTTTTTTGTTGAAATCTTTGCAAAAAGAACATTTTCTTGTTCTCAAAGGCGAAGAAGTGTGTTATTATGTTTATGCAATCTATTTTGCCTAGTAGCCAAGTGGTAAGGCAATGCGCTCTGACCGCATCATGCGCTAGTTCGAATCTAGCCTAGGCAACCATAAGCAAATCAAACATCGCAAGATGTTTTTGTTTCGATAGAAAATTTGTCGAATACAAAAAAGTGTTGATGATCGATGACCATGTCGATTATAATAAAAGGGAATCAAGAGGATAGTGTAATGGAGTTGTCTTGATTTCTCTGATTCTTTTGTTTTAGGAGGTCTTTATGGATTATCATGCCTTAGCCAAACTTTTATTTCCAAATGTCGATAAGACGCCTGAGTATTATGAAAAGAGGTACCCGAATCGAGAATTGAAAGAAGGGGCAATGGTCGTTCGATATGCCCCGAGTCCCACGGGTTTTATGCATCTTGGCAATCTTTATGGTGCCTTTATCAATGAGCATTTGGCATCTCAAAGTGATGGCATCTTCTACCTGCGAATCGAAGATACGGATAAGAAACGCGAGGTGGAAGGTGCGAAAGATGTTATTTTAAACTCTCTAGCGTACTTTGGTATTCAGTATCAAGAGGGATATCAAAAAGGTGGATCTTATGGTCCATACGTCCAAAGTGAACGAAAAGAGATCTATCAAACGTATGCCAAAGCATTGGTAGAAGAGGGAAGAGCCTATCCTTGCTTTTGTACCGCAGAGCGTCTCGAAGAGATCCGTAAGGGACAAGAATACAATAAAGAAAGACTTGGCTATTATGGAGAATATGCGATGTGTCGCGATCTTACCCTAGAAGAAATTCAAAAGAAGATCGAAGAAGGGGTTCCTTATGTCGTGCGATTACGTTCGAATGGTGATTGGAATCGTACTTTCGTCTTTCACGATGAGATCAAAGGAGACGTCGTTTTGCCAGAAAATGATACGGATGTTATTCTGTTAAAGCAAGACGGCATTCCTACTTATCACTTTGCTCATGCCGTTGATGATCATCTCATGCATACCACACATGTGATCCGGGGCGACGAGTGGCTTCCTTCGGTTCCACTTCATTTAGAACTATTCCGTGTGATTGGTGCGGAAGCTCCGAAGTATGCCCATATTGCACCATTAACGAAGAAGGAAAATGGGAATACGCGAAAACTAAGTAAGCGGAAAGACCAAGAGGCATCCCTTGCTTATTATCAAGAAGCAGGAATTCCTTATGAGGCGGTTCGTCTTTATCTGGCAACGCTTGCCAATACGAACTTTGAAGAGTGGTATCTTGCCAATCCAAGTCAAAATGAACGGGAATTTGCCTTTTCCTTCGATAAGATGCCAATTGGAGGAACGTTAGTCGATACCGAGAAATTGAATAACATTTCAAAGACTTTTTTCTCACGTCAGACAGCAGCGTTTATCTACGAGAATGCTCTTGTGTATTTTGAAAAATATGATCCAGTTTTTGCAGATCTCATGAAGAAAGAGAAAGATCGCTTACTGGCATTCTTAAACATCGAACGAAATCAAGAACGTCCAAGAAAGGATATCGCCAGCTATAAAGATGTAAAAGAGCAGAGTGCTTACATTTATCCGGAACTTTTCTTTCAAGACGCGAAGGTTACCTATCAGGAATTAGAGCAGATTCCATACGATTTAGAACTCGTAAGAGATTATCTTGAGTTCTATCAGGAAAGTGATAATGATGAAGAGTGGTATCAACACATGAAAGAGTTTGCTAGCACCCATGGATATGCCTCTAGTAACAAAGAATATAAACAGAATAAGGATGCCTATAAGGGTCAGATCGGTGACATCTGTGAAAGTATTCGCCACATCATGACAGGTAGAATGAGAACGCCGAGTCTTTGTAAAGTACTAGGATTACTTGGGAAAGCGGAACTTACAAAACGTCTTGAATTCTTCGAAACTTGGTTACAAGCAAACAAATAAGCCATCCAACGATGACTTATTTTTCTATGACATATGGAAGTAATATTTCGGTGATAAAATCATATCCGTTCTCGTTTGGATGCAGTCCATCATCCGAATATTCTTTCGAAAATTCGTGGTTTTCATCTTCTAACAGGGAAAAGAGATCGATGTAGGTGAGGTCATGTTCCAAACAATATTCTTGTAATATTTGATTGATATTTTGAACGCGATCGGTATAGCCTAAGCTGACAGGGTAGATTGATTCTACATAAATTTTGGCTTCCGGACGATGTTCTTGAATGTTTTCGATGATTTCAAAGATTTTGGCAGCGATTTCTTCATCTTTCTGGTCTGCCATCGTGCCCTTGATATCATTGGTTCCAATCAATAAGAATACTTTGGAGGGATTATATTGGTATACCATATCGTTCATTCTCGTTAAAATATCCTTAGTTTCATAACCACTGACACCACTTTTTACGCAAGGAAGATCGGGATAATGCCCATCGATGTCATAGTATTCCGTAATCGAGTCTCCTAGAAAAACATAATTAGGGGAAAGATCATCTAGTGTTTCCTGTTTTAAAGGGGTATGATCTTTGTTTAGATGTACGAGATAAGCACTACAAAGTAAAATTAAAGATATTGTCAATACGATCGACAGTACTTTGCCAATCCTACTTTCTAATTGATATCGATGCAGTCTCTGATAGTACTCTTTTTTATTGACGATGGTAATGGTC
>CAZJUW010000008.1:0-12221 GCA_964549325.1 uncultured Muribaculaceae bacterium | reverse complement strand
AGATTGTTTTCAAAAGCACACTGATAGAAGTGTGTTTTTTGATGCCAAAATTACGAAAGTTAATCTCTCAATAAAGAATAAACTTGTTTTTCTTCCTATCCTCTGTTATTCTATTGATTGGGAAAAGATATCCTATGGGGAATTAGCTCAGTTGGGAGAGCGCCACGTTCGCAACGTGGAGGTCGGGAGTTCGATCCTCCTATTCTCCACCAATTTGAAGATATACTACCTGCCAAGTCGTTTTGCATTTATCATAGATTTCGAAAAATACTCCCAAGTTGGGTATTTTTTGTTGCGTATTACCTATCATTCACATACGTGAAAAGGTACGTTATAATGATGGTGAAAAATATGAGTATGATTCACATGGCAAACGCTAGAGCTAATCGATATCAATCAGGGTCAGATGTAAATGTTGGTTTCAATTGGGAATAACAAAGGGAAAGGCTCTACTAATCTCTTTTAGATTCCATGCAATTAGATCCATTTTGCTAATCCCCTTCTTAAAAAATAATTAGTGATTTAAATGAGCCTTATTCAAGCAAAATAAATAGACAGCATAGACTAGTTTATGAAGTGATACGTGCAGCAAAAGAGAGAGATCATTAGAATGTGGACTCACTATGATAATTGTGAAACGAAAGACAAACATTAAATTTGTGTATTTTTTGACCCACTCCTTGCCTGCACCGAGAACTCCTTTTGATAATACCTTCGAAGCATCTCTTGTTCGGAACAGACATCTTGTCCTAACCAAAACCGATGATGGTAGTCACGCCTCATCTTTTTTGGTGATGAAATCGTCGATAAATGGCGATATGGATAAACATGTAAATAACGTTCTAACAAAAACCGTTCATAATAGTACTTTTGTTTATGAGATTCGATACAAAGCTTCAAAAACAAAAGAAGGACAAGAATGAGAAAGATCAAAGAGAGATCCCGCCATAAGAAAAGACAAAGTAGTATCAACACTACGCCATAAGAACAAAGAAACGTAACGCTCAATGCTTTATGATAAGAAAAGAGCGAACAGAAGATGAGATAGATCAATTTACCTCCATCCAAAGGATAGATCGGGAGTAAATTAAAGGCAAGCAAGGCGTAGTGACAAAGACGCAAAGTCTCATGCCAAGAAAGAGGAAGTAACATCCTAAGTACGACATAGAAAAAGCACTGTGAAAGTGGTCCCCACACTAACACCCAAAATTCTTCTTTGATTGGAATGTTGATATCTTCTTTCAATGCAGAAAGACCACCATAAGGATATAAATAAATTCCACTGGTCTTCCAGTGAAAATAATTTGCACAGAAAAAGTGCCCACATTCATGTAGAAAGATGAGCGCCATCGCAAGGACAAAGGGACGAAAACGTCCTAATAAAATGAAAAGTAAGGCAACGAAATAACAGGACGGGTGTACTCTAATCTTAGGCGAGGTATTCTTTATAGTCGACAAACGCTCCCTCTTTCTGAAAGGCAAGATACAACTTCGTCGATTTTGTTTCCCCCAACAACGTCCCTTTTTCGACGTAATCGTAAAGGGAGAGGTCATGAATGGTAACATTTCCATACCAGACGTCTGTTCCGTCGACTTGTTGTACGATCACCGTACTTCCATAACCCTCTTTCTCACCAACAAAGACGATAATACCACTTTCTAAAACAGGAACCATATATTGGTTCGCAACCTCTAACTCCACACCATCCTGATAAAGATGAGACGACTGGTATACGAGACTTTCTTGAAAGACTGGTTCCGTCGTATTTTTCAGTGGAAATAAACTTCCAAAATGCTCATTATACCAATGACTGACCGTGGCAAACTGAAAATTCTTTTGATATACCTCAGAATAGATCACTTCTTTTGCCGTCGTGCTTTTCTTTGTTGCAATCAATGCAGCCACTAATAACAGAGCGGATAACAACACTTGATTTCCCAACTTGAGACATGCTTTTTTGAACAATGGATGCTGAGACTTTGCTTGAAACTTTTTTCGCTTCTTTTCCATATTGAATGATCCTTTCGTCTCATTCTATGCTGGAAATCGCCGACTTAGACTAGTTTAATGGTCCTGGATGTTTTCGTTTGATACGATAGAACATGAAGTAACCCAGTTCTAATATGATGAGGTTCAAAAGTAATAGATGGAGCCAACGATCAACAACGCGGAAGAAGGAAAATGTCGTCAAGTGGAAAAATGAAAACACCGCAAGTGTCGTCAGTTCATAGAAGAATAGCAGAATGGCGAAGTACAGTGGGGATGTCCAAATATCAATTCGAACCCGTCGTTTGGAAAGAGTGAGCATAAGTCCCATCACCAAAAAAAGGACGGCTGTCAAAAGATAGTATCGCGTATAACAGATCCCATAGAAGAGTCCTAACCCAAATGTCGTAACAAGATATCTTCTATCATCCGACCAAAAGTAACGGAGCAAAATGAGATAGATGAGCAAAAGAAAAGGCGTGAAGCAAGAAAGCGTTCCTAACGTATAAGGAAAGAAAGATGCTAAAATCCCCTCCCCTAAGACGACAGCAATACCGAGTAAAATCATGATTCTTTCCTCCTTAAGATGCTCACGTATTGAATTTGATTAAAATCTTGTTTTGGCTTCACGTAAAGAACCTTTTCGTAACTGGAACGATTTTCGACGTGATGGACCGTTCCAATATAGATCCCTCTTGGATGGTTTCCCGTAAGACCACTGGTAACGACATCCACTCCTTCTGTAACCTCGCTTTGGCTAGAGATCCCCTTCACTAGAAGATATCCTTCTTTTTCATCGTATCCTTGTAATACACCATAGATTGCTTCCCCATGATAGTCTAGTTCTACCGACACTTGGAAAGACTCGTCTTGGGCACTCAATAACTCGATCTCACTCGTCGCATTGGTCACACGCTTGACCCTGCCGATCATCCCCTTTTCGGTCACGACGATATCATCGATCTCGACTCCATCTTTCTTCCCTCGATCGACACTTAAAGTCTGCAACCAATAATCGATCTTGCGATTTAAAAGTGTCGCATTGATCACTTCAAAATCGGTCATTGTCTGATCTAATTTCAAGAGTTCTTTTAAATTTGAGATCTCTTCCAAAAGCGCTGCATTGACCTTTTTCTGAATCAGATAACTTTCGGTCTGATCTTCTTTTTTACGGTTCCAAAAAGGATACGAAAAGAGATTACCAAGATCCTTCATTAGCATTTCTCCACTGAGATATTGATCCTGTAACAGGAGATAGACCAACAGAACAATTCCCAAAAGACCACTGCAAAGGTACCACCAAATTCGTTTTTTCTTACGATTGCGTTTCTTCTTCATAACAACCCATTCTCATAGAAACTAAAGTAAGCACTATCCGTCACAATGATATGATCACGGACTGAAACGCCCTGTAACCTTCCAATATCACATAACTTGGTCGTAAAGGAAATATCTTCTTTGCTTGGATGCAGACTGCCTGCGGGATGATTGTGTAAACAGATAATACTCTTCGCTTGATTGAGATATGCTTCCCTGAAAATTTCACGTGGATGAACAGTACTTTGATCGAGTGTTCCCATAAATAACAGCTTCCTTTCTATCAATTCTTGCCTCGTATTAAAATAAAAACAGTAAAAGTACTCTTGCTTCTTGCCATAAAATAGATATCTACTTTCTTCAAATACATCTTTTGGTGTCTGCAACTTCTTTTGCTTCTTTTCTGGTGCGAAAAAGATACGTTTCCCAAGTTCAATGCAGGCGAGCAATTCCAACGCTTTCGCTCTTCCGATTCCCTTGATCTTCATAAGTTCTTCCAGGGTTATATTCGCAAGCCCTTCGATCCTACCAACCGTTCTTAATAATTCATAAGCAATGGTATAGACAGAATACTCTTTCGAACCTGCCTTTAATATGACTGCAAGTAACTCGTGATTAGATAAAGCTTGGACACCCTTTTCGATCATGCGCTCCCGTGGCCTTTCAGAAGGTGGAAGGGTCTTCATTTTGATTTCCATAAGTAGTCACCTCACTTATATCATAGGTAAAGTGAGATAAAAATGTTAGGTTTTTTCATTCACCGTCTCTTCATAAGTACTGAACACTGACTTTAAGATAGAGACGATTTCTTCTTTCACTTCTGTATTCTTTAATAAGATATCATACTGCTTTAGTTCACTTAAAAATTCATCATTGTTGATACACATCTCTCGGACGATCAGTTTTTCGATCGAAAAGACACTCTTGATCTTATCTAGATTTTCTTCATCCTGCGTCAGTCCGACGTAAACATCGTACTTTCCATCCTCTTTTAAAATCATCTTGGCAGCATAAGCATCGCTCTTTTGTTCGGCTTCTTCTTGTGTAGCAAAGTTTCCAAGAGATAAAAAATAAACTAGGTTTTCTTCTTGAAGACTATCGTAGGCCTCTTCCTTCTTTCGTAACACCGTTCCGAAAAGAGTTCCAACTAAGACGACACCTAAAATGGCAACGATCATTCTCTTCATATTGACTCACCAGTTTGATCCTATCGCATACCAAAAAAGAAATTTGTCGAAAAAGCAAATTTCTTTCTATTTTTGACGAAATTTTTCTATTTTTTGTTTTCTACTTCAAAGCCTAAGAAAGTTCTATCAGCTTCGCTAATTTTTCCTCTTCAGAAGCTAGCTTCTTGCGATCCATCGAAACGATATTCGCAGGGGCTTTCTTCACGTAGTTTTCATTTTCTAGAAGATGTTTTCTCCGCTCGATAGATGCCTTCAAGGTCTCGATTTCTTTGCTATACTGTTCTTTCGCCTCTTCCTTTGATTCTTCATAATAATGAATTTCAATACGGTTTGATTGGTAAGAGATTGGTTCAACATCCTTCTGCGTTCCTTGTTCTTCTGGTAACTTTAATTGACTGCAATAAATTCGCTTTAAGGAAGGCTCTATCTGATAGGTAACAGAAGCATTCTTCGTAAGGTGATGTACTGCCTTCAAGTTACGAATCGCAACGATGTCCTCTAATACTCGATCCATCGCCTCTTTCTCGCTTTCGAAGAGAAGTTTTTTCTCATAGATTGGATATGAACTGATCGTAATCGACTCCGCATCCTTGATTGGTAACATCTGATAGATCTCTTCCGTAACGTATGGCATGAATGGATGAAGTAGTTTCAAGATATCTGTAAGTACTTTGGCAAGGACTGATTTGGTCGTAAGCGAATCTTTGCCTTTCGATAATTCGATATACCAACTACAGAAGTCTTCCCAGATGAAACGATAAAGTTCACTTCCTACGTTTTGATACTCATACCGATCCATGTTATGACGAACGCTCTTGATCGTCTCCTGTAACTTAGAAAGGATCCACTTTTCCTCTAGATCGAGATGTTCCAAAGTGAAGTTTGCTTCGCTTAGTCCGTCTAAATTCATAAGAACATAACGCGATGCATTCCACAACTTATTGATGAAGTTCCAAGTAGACTTAACTTTTTCAGGATCATACCGAAGATCCATGCCAGGAGCAGCACTGGTCGATAAGTAAAACCGTAACGCATCCGTTCCATACTCTGCGATGACATCCATGGGATCGACCCCGTTTCCGAATGACTTACTCATCTTGCGGCCCTCTTTATCTCGAATGAGACCGTGGATGACACAATCCACAAATGGACGCTTGCCAGTAAACGCTAACCCTTGGAACGTCATGCGGTTGACCCAAAATGGAATGATATCGTAACCGGTTACCAAACAATTCGTCGGATAGTAACGTTTTAGATCTTCTGTCTCTTCTGGAAAGCCTAGTGTTGAGAAGGGCCAAAGAGCGGACGAAAACCAAGTGTCTAATACATCCGGATCTTGTACCCAGCCCTCTTCTTCTGGTGCTTCCATAGAAACACGAACCTCATCACCTTTATACCAAGCGGGAATGCGATGTCCCCACCAGAGTTGCCTTGAAATACACCAATCGTAGGTAATCTCCATCCAGTGATTCATCGTTTTCTCATATCGCTTTGGTATGAAATTCACTTTCGTTTCCTTATTTTTTTGATTTTCTAACACGCAGTCTGCCAAGGGTCTCATCTTAACGAACCATTGCTTGGAAAGATAGGGTTCTATCACGGCATCGCTTCGTTCACTATGTCCAACCGAATGCACCATCTCTTCTACTTTGATGAGAAGTCCTTCTTTCTTTAAATCCTCTATGAGGGCTTCTCTACAAGCATAACGATCCATCCCACAGTACTTTCCTGCGTTCTCATTCATCGTCGCATCGGGATTGATGACGATAACCCTTTCTAGATCATGACGCTTTCCTACTTCGAAATCGTTTGGATCATGTGCTGGCGTAATCTTCACGACCCCTGTGCCAAATTCAGGGTCAGCATGTTCATCCGCCACGATGGGAATGAGTTTGTTGACGATTGGTAGAATCACTTTCTTCCCAACCAAGTGGACATAGCGTTCATCACTAGGGTTGACGGCAACCGCCGTATCTCCAAACAATGTCTCCGGTCTTGTCGTCGCAATTTCTAAGTAACTACTCTTATCTTCTAAATAATATTTCAAGTGATAAAAAGCTCCAGGATCATCTTTATAGATCACTTCCTCATTCGATAAGGCTGTCATCTGAACTGGATCCCAGTTGATGATCCTTTCCCCACGATAGATCAATCCCTTTTCATAGAGAGTAACAAAGACATAGCGAACTGCTTTTGAAAGTCCTTCGTCCAGCGTAAAACGCTCTTTGGTATAATCGAGACTCAGTCCTAACTTTGCCCATTGGGTATGGATGTTAGAAGCATACTCATCCTTCCAAGCCCAAGCATGACGAAGCCACTCTTCTCTGGGAAGGGATCTTGGATTGACCCCTTCTTCTCGCAAACGTTTATCCACTTTGGCTTGCGTTGCGATTCCTGCATGATCCATTCCTGGAACCCATAAGGCATCGTAGCCATCCATTCGCTTATAACGAACCATGATATCCTGTAACGTCGTGTCCCAGGCATGTCCTAAATGTAATTTTCCTGTAACATTTGGTGGTGGAATTACGACACAGTAAGGCTTCTTACTGAGATCTTTGCCACTTTCAAAGAAATGATGATCAAGCCAGTATTGATACTTCCCCTCTTCTACTTTTTTAAAATCATATTTGCTTTCTAACATAATTGCCTCCCTAAACAAAAAACACGACCTTTCCGCTAAGGACGAAAGACCGTGTTACCACCTTAATTTGTAATCGATTGATCACCTCGAAGCGATAACGGCACTACCGTACTCTTCCTACCATTTCGGAAGAAAAACTCCATTGCGACCTTCGATAAGATCCTCGATTCGTTTCCACCAAGCACGAACTCTCTTTGCGACTTTCTTATCTACTCCTCAACTTCCTCGTTGCTAGTACTATTATAAGATAAAACTTAATCTTTGACAACCTCAAGTGGTAAAAGTTTTTCGACGATGACCTGAGTCTTGTCAAGACGTCTTTCAACGCGACCGAACACTTGATAAAGTTCTCCTTTCGTCATTTCGAGATAGTACTGAAACGTCTTTGGAAAGACTGTAAACTCAAGTGATCCTGTTTCATCACTTCCGACGAAGAAAGCCATACGGTCTTTTTTCTTCGTTTCGATCGTTTTGATGCTTTCCACTAATACAAGTAGTTGGATCTTTCGGTTGAGATAGTGTCCTACTTGATTTAACAGTACTGCATTTGGATACTGAAGCCGGAAGTTGCTGATTGGATGATCGGATAGATAGAATCCAAAGATCTCTTTTTCCTGTTGTAACAGATAAGCACTTGGGTACTCTTCCACAATTTCAATTTCAGGTTTCATCACTAAAGATGGATCTAAATCTTTCGTCAAAGACGCATAATCAATCAAAGCATCCAAGTTGTGAATGAGAGTTGCCCGATTATATGGAAAAGATGAAAAGGTTCCCGCTAGAATGAGCGTTTCCAAAATACTTTTACTCACATTATGTGCATAGATCTTACTGAAGGCATCATAGATGTCCGTAAAACCTTCTTTCCGTGCTTCGATGATCTGATGAGAAACGACGCTACCAACTCCTTTGACGTTCGATAGTGGAAATAAAATCCCCTCTTCCGTCGCCTGGAAAGATGCCGTACTCAACTTGATATCTGGTTTCAAAATAGCGATTTTCTCATGCTTTGCTTCCAAGATGTACTCCCTTGTCTTCGTGACACTACCGATAACGCTGGAAAGAAGGCTCGTGAAAAATTGTTTTGGATAATGTGCCTTTAGGTAAGCCATCTTATAAGCGATGATGGCGTAGGCAACGGAATGGGAACGATTGAAACCATATCCCGCGAAGTTCAAGATGAGCTTAAAAATCTCTTTGACTGTCTTTTCCTCATGCCCCCGCGCAATACTTTGGCGTATGAATTTCTCCTCTTCGTTCTTTAAAACATCTAGCTTCTTCTTACTCATCGCTTTCCGTAAGATGTCTGCTTCTCCTAATGAATACCCTGCGAGAACATTGGCAACCTGCATGATCTGTTCCTGATAGATTAAAATACCATAGGTATTATTAAGAATCGGTTCCAAACATGGATCTAAATACGTAACAGGCTCTAAGCCATGCTTTCGTTTGATGTACGTTTCGATATTCACTGCTGGACCTGGTCGAAATAAGGCGATGGCCGCAAAGATATCTTCAAAAGAGGATGGTCTTAGTCTTCGTAAGAAATTCCGCATTCCGGTCGATTCGAATTGGAAGATTCCACTGGTATCTGCCACCGTAAAGAGATGGATAGCCGCTTCGTCATCTAACGGAATATTCGCAAAATCGATGACTTCGCCTGTCGTCCTTTGAATATCCTCCAAAATATGCATGATCGTCGTTAAGTTCTTAAGACCTAAGAAATCCATTTTAAGAAGGCCTAGATCTTCTAAGTATTCCATCGAATAACCAGATACGTAGAATTCACCACTCTTAGCAAGTGGCACAACTTCATCAAGAGGAACTTGGCACATGACGATCCCTGCGGCATGGACAGAAGTATGTCTCGGTAGTCCCTCTAGCTGCACTGCAATTCGATAGAGGTTCTGTAAAGCAACATCACTCTCGATCTTATCACGGAACAATGGAACGGTCTGATAGAAATATGGTAGCTTTTCTTTCGTAATGGCTGGAATGTATTTACAGAGCGCATCGACTTTGTAGACGGGAATATTGAGTACTCTTCCAACATCACGAATGACTTGTTTACAGCCCAAAGTTCCAAAAGTGATAATTCCTGCAACATTCTTTTTGCCATATTTTTCGGTAACATAACGAATCACTTGGTCACGATACTGATCTGGAAAATCGGTATCAATATCTGGCATGCTGATACGTGAGGGATTTAAGAAACGCTCGAACAGTAACTGGTACCGAATGGGATCAATATCGGTAATTCCTAAGGAATAAGCAACTAAACTACCGCCAGCACTGCCTCTTCCAGGCCCCACTAAAATTCCATTTTTCTTCGCGTATTTAATAAAGTCATAAACGACTAGAAAGTAATTCGAAAAGCCCATCTTTTCGATGATATCTAATTCGTAAAACAAGCGTTTTTGATAGTTTTCCCCAACACTTCCTTGGAATCGTTTCATGAGCCCTTTCATACTTAAGTTCCGAAGGTACTGAGAAGAGTTCATCCCATTTTCACAAGGATAGATGGGAAGTAATAATTTTCGTGGTGGGAAATCTACTTGACAAAGATTGGCAATTTCCTTGGAGTGATAGATTCCCTCGTGACTGAGGTTCGGATCTACGGCGACGGGGAAAAACTTTCCAGCATCGTCAAATGAGACATGATCACTTACCGTTTTTCCATCCCGAATCAGATAAAGATAAGATAAATAATCTGCATCTTTGGCATCCAAGAAAAGAATTCTTGGAAGATAGACGATCTGTTCTGTTTTTTTTCGTACGATCTTTTCTTCCTCCTTTGTTTCATAACCTAGAAAAACAGTCTCGTAAATTTTCTCCACTTCTTCTAACAGCATAGAGGAAGCAAACGGTAAGATCGCAAGCAGGTACGTCATGTGTTCATTTAGATCTTCGAACGTAAGCCGACGTTCACTTTGAATGGTTGATAGTTTTAAAAGTTCTTGATACCCCTGATAGTTCTTTGCATAAAGTAAAATGATCCCCTCTTCTAACTTTGCTTCAAAGCCGATGATTGGTTTGATCTGATGCTGGATACATTTCAAATAAAATTCACGCACACCAAACATCTGATCATCACAAATTCCTAAAGAAGTGAATCCATTCTTTACGCAAAAAGATAGGAGGTCATCGATTTTGATAAGACTAGACAGCAGGGAATACTCTGTCTTAACATACAGTGGTGTATACATCTAGATCCCTCCATTTCACCCTTATTCTAACACAATTTGTTTGACTTACCAATGATTATATGATAAAGTTAGTAAGCAAGGAATTCGAATATTAAAGGAGGAAACGAAATGGCAATCAATGTATCGAATAAAAAGCCTTTAAAGGGTAACGATCGTTCTCATGCGCTCAATACTCATAAGAGAAGTAGAAAGCCCAATCTTCAAGTTCATACGTTAGAAGACGGAACAAAAGTAAGAATCTCGGCGAGAGAAAAAAGAACATTAAGAAAACAAGACGAAAAGGCAGCCTAAACGGGTTGTTTTTCATTGCACACTTTGACATTCCTAAGTTTTATAAGTCTTTTTTCTTAATGGTGACAAGATACCCATACTTTTTAGCACTTTTCATAACTTTCCTTTCTTGATAATCATTCGTAAGTATCTTCAGAACTATTTCTCCCTTCAGCGATTGGAATCAAATGATATCCTGATAGAAATTTGAACTTCCACTAGTAGAGAAAGCAAAAGACCCTACATCATACCATGTAGAGCCTTTTTAAAATTATGCTTCCTTTCATTTTTTACTATCAAATTTCTTTCGTTCCTCAGTATTGAGAATTCTCTTACGAAGGCGTAAGAAATGTGGCGTTACTTCGACTAACTCGTCAGAGTTGATGTAATCTAGAGCATACTCTAACGTGAGTGGTCGCGGACGTTTCAAGACAACGGTATGATCACTCCCTGCAGCTCGCATATTGGTAAGTTGTTTCCCCTTAACGACGTTGACCGCTAAATCATTATCACGATTACATTCACCGATAATCATACCCTCATAAACCTCTGTTCCAGGTTCGATGAACATGGTCCCACGATCCTCTAAGTTTCCGATACTGTAAGCCGTTGCTTGACCGTTTTCCATCGAAACCAAAACACCAAGCTTCCGTTCGCCAATGACGACATTTTCATAGGGACGATATTCTTTAAACGTATGGTTGATAATTCCATATCCCTTTGTCATCGTCATAAAGTCTGTCATAAAACCAATCAGTCCACGCGATGGAATCGTATAGGTAAGACGCACCTGATTTTCGAAGTTTGTCATGTTTTCCATGATCGCCCCACGAGAACCTAACTGTTCGATGACCGTACCAACCGTATCTTCAGGGCACTCGATCTGTAATTCTTCGAATGGTTCCATCTTCATGCCATTTTCTTCTTTGATGATCACCTTCGGTTTCGATACTTGGATCTCGAACCCTTCTCTACGCATATTCTCGATTAAAATTCCTAAGTGAAGTTCTCCACGACCAGAGACAATCCATGACTCATGATCATTCGTCTCTACATGAAGACTTACATCTTTCTGCGTTTCTTTGATGAGACGTTCTTCGATCTTGGAAGCAGTTAATAGTTTTCCATCTCGTCCCATGAACGGGGAAGAGTTGACGCCAAACGTCATCTGCAAGGTAGGCTCATCGATATGTAACTTGGGAAGTGGTAGAGGATCTGTGCAATTACAGATCGTCTCACCTACCGAAATATCCGGAAGACCTGCGATGGCAACGATATCCCCTGCTTCTGCTTCTTCGACTTCAATGCGTTTATAACCATAATAACCAAATAACTTTTGAATGCGGAATTGTTTGATGGAGCCATCGAGGCGAAGGCAAGAAACCGTCTGATTGACCCGAAGTTTTCCATTGTGAACACGTCCAATTCCAATTCTTCCAACATAATCATTGTAATCTAAAAGGGCTGGTTGAAATTGAAGTGGCTTGGAAGGATCTCCCTTAGGCTCTGGAATGTCTTTGATGATCAAATCCAAAAGTGGTGCAAACCCTGGAGCTTGAGTTAAAAGATCATCACTCAAACTACAAGTACCATTCAAAGCACTAGAATAG
>CAZJUW010000007.1:0-12939 GCA_964549325.1 uncultured Muribaculaceae bacterium | reverse complement strand
AGCCACCACCTGAAGAGGAAGAGCTGGAAGCAATCGATGATCTTGAAGCGCTGACCGCAGTATGTACCGTACTGTGGATCGTACTCGCTAAATTCATATTTACCATCATGTGCCATAGATAAATATCACTCATTCCATAAGCATTCACACCTGTGTCCATATTCTGTGGAATGCGTAGGCGCATCGTCTTTTCTAACTGTTCGGCACATCCTAACACGGTTGCATATACTAAGTACTTTCCCCAAAGTGTTACCTCCGGAAGTTCTTTTTCATCAAACCGACTAAAGTCCTCTAAGAAGTGTTTAAAAGCCATCCACTGTTTATACTGCAATGCCCCACTTGCCGTGCGCTTCTGAAAGGTTGCAGCATAGATTACGAAAACAATTCCTAAAACAAAGGCGATCGCTCCTATGATCATATGTGAGGAAAGAGCAAAGTGAAGACCTCCTAACAAGATCAGTAGCACGGAAAGTAGAATCGGTAACACCCTCTTACCACCAATCCTGCAATAGAACTGTTGTTTTTCTCCTTCCGCTTGAGCCAAATTAACCCAATCTTGGTATTCTTCCACAAATCGTTTTGCCTGTGATACCCTTTTACCATATTTTTTGATGCAATGTAGATCAACTCTTGTGCCATCGCCAATGACGTGAATGAGTAAATTGACGACTTGCTTCTCACCATCTGTTAAATTGTCTTCCTCTTGTGGAAGATACGTAAACGTACAGTTCTTTTTGTCGTTTGCATCGGCTTCCATCTTCAATACTCGTTTACAAACTAAGTTTAAGATGACAGCTGAGAAAGCATTTTCATTGACATTCTTCTTGATAAGATACTGGAGAACTTCTGGCCCATAAGTTGCTGGAAAATCACGGTAGTATTTCATATCGAAAGAAACTTTTTCTTCGCGATCATATTTCACATAAGTCAACGAAACAACGATCAATAGGGCAATCAAAACAACCAATGTGGCAATATCTAAATAAAGGTTTTGTCTTTTAATTCGTTCTCTTTCTTGATTGGCAAGATCAGCTTGTTCTTGTTCATATGCCAGAATCGTATCTTTCGCACTGACATAGGAATGTTTGGTTGCCAGTGGTACTAAATCTTTATCGAATACAATTCGGAAATTCGTATTGTTATATGCCCCTAAATCCTCAACAGATAAAGTAGCCAGCGAGTCACTTTCCCGTTTGGCTTCACCATTTAAGACGCCATGACCAAAAATACGGAAATCAGGATCACTTCCTGGCAGATGAATCTGCACTTTAAAATCACTGATATTTTCTTGATAGGAGTCCAGAAGCGTCCAAGCTAGTTCGGCAATATCTTCATGAACCAATACGGCATCAGAAACACGATACGCAAAATAGAAAGCCCTTCCGGTCGTACTTGGGTTAAAGATCATAAGTTCAATGCCTGACCCTAGATTACTTAAAGTATAAACTCCTTGGTCTCCTTTCGCGGCATAACTTACTTGTGGATAATCTTTGTTCGCAAGATCAAACGAAGCAAAGGTACTAGTAGATGCGATATCGCCTACCTGTAGATCCTGGATTCCACTTCCATTATACAAAGAACTCGTCTCAGGATTCCACGAAGAAACCCCAGCATTTCTGTCGTTAGCAAAGAAGAGTTGTCTTCTTTGACCATTGTATTCTCCTGATAAAACATCCATCTCCTGAACGAAGATGTCACCATCTTCTTCAATCGTGATGTCAATATACATCTTTTGCGTCGTCTCTGCTCTTACAAATAAAGGAAAGGCAAAAAATACGAAAAGGATGCACAAAAAATATTTTTTACATTGTTTCATAAACACCCTCACCTACTTCTAAGAGAAAAGCTTGGAACTTCCAAGCTTACTTCTCATCGAATGATACTTTTGGAACTTCCTTGTCTTGTTCATCAACTTGGAAGAACACTCCTGGTTTGAAACCAGACAGGTTCGCGACGAAATTCGATGGAATCGTCTGGATCTTATTGTTATACGTTAAAACAGTGTCATTGTAGAACTGTCTCATCGTACTGATCTTATCTTCACAATCTTTTAAATCATTCTGTAATGATAAGAAATTCTGATTCGCTTTCAAGTCTGGATAACTTTCGGCAACCGCAAACAATTTTCCAATCGCTTGAGTAAGTTCCCCTGATCTTGCGATCTCCTCTTCCTGCGTTTTTGAAGATGCAAAACTATTTCTGGCAGCGATGACATTTTCCAGTGTTTTACTTTCGTGCTTTGCATATCCTTTCACTGTTTCGACTAAGTTTGGAATTAAATCGGCTCTTCTTTTTAATTGAACGTCGATCTGACTCCATTGGTCATCCTTACGGTTACGTAATTTGACAAGCGCGTTGTAAGTTGATATGAACCATAGGATCAATAAGATAATAATGACTAATACGACAACTAACCAAATTGGCATAAACATCTCCTTCTTTCTCTTTTAGTATACCTTATTTTATGATGAATGAACACAAAAAGAAGAAAAATTCAACTCTTTACAGTATAAAAGAGCAAATCTATGTCCAAAATAGAAGGGAAAGGAATGAGATAGATGGATATCAGTATTCGTGAACACATCATCAATAATTTTAAAGGTGATGATATTGACGTTTTGCGAAGTGCAATCGAGGAGAGCATTCAGGATCATGATGAGGTAACGCTGCCTGGAATGGGTGTCTTCCTAGAGGTCATCTGGCAAGGGGCCGATGAAGAGTTGAAAAACAAAATGATCTCAATCATCAAAGAGCGCGTGAACGAAAAAGGAATATAAGCTCTTTTTATTTACAAAATGAGGAAAGTGTGATAAGATACAGGCATCTAAAAAAGAGGGGGTCATTATGTTACATCTAAAGCCAACATTTCTAATTGATGCTAAAGAGTCCTATATTTTATTGCGAGACCATCTGACATCCAAAAGATGCTTTGTAACGTTACAAGGAAGGATGACTGCTGATGGGGAAAGGAAATATGCGGGATCCTATTTACTGGCAACCGAAGAAAATTTGTATGAAAAGGCAGTGCTAGAAGGCCGACTTTTTGCCTTGAACCATGGCATACAAGATGATGTAAAGTGGATGGATTATTATAACAATCCTGTTCTTTGTACAGACAACCCTGTTGCACTTGCCTTTCTTCCTTACGATTATTCTATCCCGATCGATCCACAAAGAGATCCTTTTTTACAACTTCCAGATGAACACCAAAAGTATTTGATGGGGTTACAAGAAGCTGCTTTTCATGAAACAGTTCGGTATTTTTACTGTGAAGGTGATCCAGGTCTAAGGATCGATATCCCAGGGCTAGATAGTATTTATAAAAAAGAGCTTATGAGAACATATATTCAAAAAAATGGAACAGGACCATTTCCTAAGATGAAGGTTCTAAAAGAATTTGGAAAAGTCCCTTTCACAATTGAATCAGACAAATAAAAATCGGCATATCCGATTTTTTATTTGTCACGTAACGTCGCTTTACAATTCTTAGTAACCTCATCCACGATATGGTGGAAAGTTTTCATCACTTCTTCATCCGTAAGGGTTCTAGTGGCGTCTTCAAATGTCAACTTATAGGCGATACTCTTTTCATTTGCTTCCACATTCTCTCCAATATAGACATCAAAAACAGATACTTCCGTAAGCATGTGGCCTCCCGCTTTCTTGATCGAGCGCAAGATCTCTTCGCTCGTCACACCTTGATCGACTACAAAAGCCATATCTTTGACGATACTTGGATATTTATTCACTTCTTTATATTTGATCGAGCGAACTTTCACAGCGAATAAGGCGTCCATTGATAGTTCCATCACGTAGATTTCTTTCTTCGATACCATCGGATGAACTTGTCCTAAGAAACCTACTTCTGTTCCATCGATGAAGAGAGTCGCACATCGGCCTGGATGAAGATCCTTCACCATAGATCTTTTGAAAACGTAACGGTTTTCACTGATTCCTAAATACTTTAATAGACTTTCGATCATACCTTTCAATGTATAGAAGTTGGCCTTCACGCTCACTTGTTGCCAAGGAGAAGAAAAATAATCTCCAGCGATCAAAGCCGCAATCTTGCGTGTTTCGTCATACTCCTCGTTCTTTACATAAGTGTTTGCCACTTCGAAGATGGCAAGATCTTTCTTACTGCGCTTACTGTTATAGTCATATACTTCTAAGAGTGATGCGAGCAAACTCTTCCGAAGATACTTTCGATCTTCACTCATCGGATCTAAAATAGAAATTCGGTTCGATGTGTCAGTAACAAATAGTTCACTCTTCTTTTTGGAAACTAAGGTATATGTGATCACTTCCTGTAGTCCACAAGCAGAAAGATGGTGTTTGATCTTTTTTTCAAATTGAATTCTCGATTGATACCTTCCCTCTTTCACTTTTGTTACCGGAAGACTGCCCTTGACGTGATCAAACCCATAGATGCGACCGATCTCCTCGATTAAGTCTTCTTTGATATTGACATCCATACGACGCGTGGGAACTAGTACCATAAAGGTCCCATCTTTCTCCACTTGTGAAAAGCCAAGGCGGGTAAGACAATCGATGACTTCTTCCTTCGTAAGAGGCATTCCCAATACTTTTTGAATCTTCTCAAGCGAGATACCGATCTGCTTGGCTTTGTGATTTTCTTCATCGTATTTTAAATGTCCCTTCTCTACCTTTCCAAAAGCGTACTTCTCTAATAGGTGGCAGGCACGATAAAGGGCTTGCTCTGTCCTGTTTGGATCAATTCCTTTTTCATATCGGTTAGAAGCCTCACTACGTAATACTTTCTTGGAAGTATAACGAATTGTCACGGGATCGAAGATCGCTGACTCGATGATGACATTCTTCGTCTCATCTGTAATCTCCGTATCTAAGCCACCCATCACGCCCGCTAAAGCGACAGCTTCTTTTTTGTTTGCGATAACGAGATCACTTGATGAAAGGGTTCGCGTCACACCATCTAACGTCGTAAGTTCTTCCCCCTCTTTGGCATTTCGAACGATGATATCATTACCTAACTTATCAGCATCAAAGAAATGAAGTGGTTGTCCATACTCCAACATGACATAATTACTGATGTCAACGACGTTGTTGATCGGTCGAATTCCAGACGCAATCAAGCGCATTTTCATCCATGATGGACTCTCTCCAATCGTAATATTACATACTTTTTTGGCCGTATAGAAAGAACACTTTTTCGTCTTCACTTGAATGCTTCCATCCTTGACAAATTCTTCTGTTGTGTCAGTATACGTAAGACTTGGCGTATGCACCTTTAACCCATAAAGAGCACCTACTTCATAAGCCATACCAAGGATACTCAAGAGGTCTCCACGGTCCGCGGTCAATTCAAAATCGATGATTTCATCATCTAGTCCAAGGTAAGCAATGGCATCCGTTCCTAGTGGCGCTTTCTCATCTAAGATATGAATTCCTGCTTTATCCTCTTCACTCTGATACTTGGTGTCAATTCCCAATTCTGATAGGGAACAACACATTCCACAAGAGTCATAGCCCGCCAGATGTGCCTTTTTGATCTCAACGCCTCCTGGCAACTTAGCACCGACTTTTGCTACCATCACTTTGATGCCCTCTTTCATATTTGGAGCACCACAGACGATATCTAACACTTCACTTCCAACATCGATCTTGCAAAGATGCAAGTGATCAGACTCTGGATGCATCTTACATTCGATGACCTTGCCTACGACGATGCCTTCGGCACTGCTCAACTTCTCGATCGATTCATATTCGTTTCCTGCAAAGACCATTCGGTTAGCGACATCTTGCCAATCCAACTCTGTTGTATCGATGTAATCTGATAAGAAATTTCGTGATAATCTCATCTTATTCCCCCTCCTTTCGATTGAATTGTGCTAAGAAACGATAATCATTCGTATAGAATGTTCTGATATCCGTAATTCCATATTTCAACATTGCAAGACGTTCTGGCCCAATGCCAAAGGCAAATCCTGTGTATTTCTCAGGATCATATCCACAAGCTCTTAAAACGTTCGGATGAACCATACCAGAACCTAAGATTTCGATCCAACCCGTTTCCTTACAAAGAGCACAGCCTTTGCCACCACATTGGAAGCAAGAAACATCTACTTCTAGGGAAGGTTCCGTAAACGGGAAATAACTTGGACGGAATCGAATTTCACGCTCTTCCCCAAATAATCGCTTGATCAAAATCTCTAAAGTTCCTTTTAAGTCCGCAACAGAAATATTTTCATCGACGACGAGACCTTCAATCTGCGTGAATTGATGAGAATGTGTTGCATCATCATCATCCCGCCGGTACGTCTTTCCAGGGCAAATGATTCGAATGGGCCCCTTTTCGATATTCGCATCCATCGTTCGTGCTTGAACTGGCGAAGTCTGTGTTCGTAACAAAATACTCTCATCTTCAATATAGAAACTATCTTGGGCATCCCTCGCTGGATGACCTTTGGGGAGATTCAACTTTTCAAAGTTGTATAGATCTGACTCTACTTCTGGCCCTTCCACAACATCGTAGCCCATCGAAACGAAAATATCTTCAATCTCTTCGATAATTTTCGTAAGAGGATGTAAGCCACCTACAGGAATCTCTTGCGAAGGCAAACTGATATCGATCGCCTCTTTGGCAAGGCGTGCATCTAACTCCTTCTTTTCCAATGATATCGTCATCTCTTCGATGATTTTCTCGGTCAAAGTTTTGAGTTCTTGAATCGTTTTTCCTAATTCTTTTTTGCCTTCAACATCTAAGTCTCTCATCCCCTGCGACAACTCCGTAATCAAACCTTTCTTGCCCAAGTATTTGATTCGAAACGCATTGACTGCTTCTTTCGTATCTAACGTTTTCGCATCCTGTTCGATATTCTTTTTTAATTTTTCTTTTTCCATCTTCATTCCTCCTTAAACAAAAACACGATTCTTCCTAAGGACGAAAGAACCGTGTTACCACCTTAATTTATAATCTTATGATTACCTTAAACTTTTAACGGAAGTGATCCGGCGCGAAGCTCCTATTAGCTGAATTCCTTACGATCCACGTTCGTTCTTTTCACCATACCAAACTTCTCTACCACGCTACCACGTAAGTACTACTTCTAAATGATCGGATTTCTTCTGTATTATACCATACTCCTAAGTCGTTGACAAACAATTTTTCTAACGGAAGCGATAAGGATCGTCCGCCGTACCTGTTCCACCAACGACCTTGACATCAGAGCGAAGGTAGACGCTAGGACGTACTGCAAGAGCAGTCGTCACAGAAATATCCTCTTGAATCGTCCCTGTTTGACTACGAGCAAGACCACCCGTACTACTTCCGGTAAAAGGAGTCAACAACCATTCGTCGATCGTCGAACCTAACCAGCTGTTGGCAAGACTTGTGGCATTACAAGTATCGATGGCATCAAAGCAAGAATCGACTCCTGCATAGGTATAAGCGTAATCAGATGGGTATAATAATCCAACTTTGCCAATCCAGTTTATCTGTCGAGTAGTCTCACTTTCATAGACGAGTGTTCCTCGTTCGATAGCAAGGTATGCCTCTGCACTCATATGACTCGTCGTTGATGCACTCCCTAGATACCATTTCGCATCGCCAACCAAATTTCTTGCTTCCTCTAAAAGACCAATGTTAGAAAAATCACAAGTGCTCACCACGGCATTGCCATTTCCTAACGCACAAGTTCCACTTCCCTGGTTCCAATAAAGACTTGCAGTCTCAGCTTCTGCATCATAGCCTGGATTTAGGACTTTCATCAAAGTCGCATTCGTCCAATCATTTTCGGGACTGACATCTCCTTGGACCTGGTTCCATGCATAATTTCCAATCGCACTTTCCCGAACCAATTTGATCCTTGGCTCTACTGTTCCATAGCGATCTTCGACTGAGAAAATACCAACAATCCGCCAAATTTCATCATTAAAGTTTACATAGTTTGCTGGATTGCTTCCAAGATAACGATATTCCGTCATCGCTTCGTTGGAATATGCTTCTTGTTGCGCTCCTCTATTAGAAGTGAAAGCATAAAGTTCACCTTGCACTCCATCAAGATAAGATGTTCCTATTGCATTTGCTTTCGCCCGTAGCAAGGTCGCACCTGGATTTCCATCCAACACTTCCGTAAAGAAAGTTGCCATTTCCGGTGGATCAAGTTGCTTTCCCGCTAATCCAACACTATTTCCTAACGTAATCGATACTTTATGATCGCTATCGTTTTGAATGACGATTCGATAAGTACTAGTATCATTTCCTGATTGATATTTTCCAAGATCGATTCCATCTGCAACAGGTGGTACGCTTGTATTAGCTTGATATCCTACCTTGACTCCTTCCGGTAAGGTTCCTAAATAATAAAGTAAGAATCGCGCATCAATCGCATTGATATTCTGAAGCGTGACCGTAACACTCTTAACCGTGTCAGCTTCCACGGAAACGACGTACTTACCACGTGTCTCCTGTATTTCACCACTTGCTTCCTCCATCTCTTCTGCGCCATCTACTTTCATCGCCGTATTCAAACTTCCCGTCACGATATTTAACGTGTTCTGCTTTTCTAAAGTAACCGAAAGAATAGCATAACTCGTATAACCAATGACAAGCAGAAGGGTAATGGCAACAACCAAAAGCAAATAAAATTTCTTTGGTGTCACTTCTCTATGAAGACTCTTCCGTATTTTATTCCATTTCGTATTGATTTGCTTTTCACTCTTCATACAATCATCCTCTATTTCTATTCTAAAAATATCATATCATGTTTCTTTCATTTTACCAACAAAAAAAGAAGGAAATTCCATCATTAGACGGTCATTAACTCTTCCTCCTTCTCTTTTAGCTTTTCTTCGACCAATTTATTGTAGTCATTTACAAGATCCTGGATTTGCTTCATCTTTCCTTTCTCTTCATCGACAGGAAGTTCTAACCGTTCAATCTCTTTGTTTGCATCCTGTCTAGCATTGCGAATCGCCACTTTGCATTCTTCTGCCAAAGCTTTGACTTGTTTTTGTAATTCTCTTCTTCGCTCCTCAGTTAGTTCTGGGACGATGATGCGTATCGTCTCTCCATCGTTATTGGGTGTATAACCTAAATTGGCTTTTAAAATTCCCTTTTCAATTTCCGCAAGACAGCCTTTATCAAACGGACGAATGCATAATTGTCTCGCTTCTGGTATCGAGATCGTTGCCAACTGTTTGAGTGGCGTTGGTGTTCCATAGTACTCCACCATGACGGTATCTAGGCTCGATGGATTGGCCCGTCCTGCCCGTACCGTTGCAAAACGATGATCTAAATTTTCTAGACTCTTCGCCATTTTATCTTTCGCTTCGCGAATCGGTTCTTCGTTCATAAATTCATTTCTCCTCTTAGTATCATTTTACGAAATATCCTCAAAAAATTCAATCGTTTTCTTGCGCCAAAGAAAAAGAGATCACTCTCTTTCCATGGGACAAGATAGATAGATCGAAAAAGCTTTCTCATACATTTCTTGCCACTTCTTTTTTTGCTCTTCCGTCACATAATCGATTTCCTCTTGTTCTAACACCGCTACCATATCATCATAGGCAAGAACTTTTCCCTCTTGTAAGAAGTAAACAGATGGAGAAAGAAATTCTTGTCCTAACGCTTCTTCTAAGTTCTTATTATCTTCCTTAGTAAAACTGGAACTATCGATGTAATAGATCTTCTCTACATCGCGCTTCTTCGCTTGTTTCAGTAGTTCTTGCACGAGGTCTAACACGCGTCCATGATCATTGGTTCCAAAATAATAAATTCCAGTCTCGTGACCATCTGTTTTCAAGAATTCCTCTAAGGAAAGATACACGAACGGGTTCTCACTCGTTACACCATACTCCTTGGCAAAAAGATCCGCATCAGTCAATTCTGTGACTGACTTTACTTTACAACTCGTTGCCAAGAGAAAAATAATGAGGAAAAGCAGTACTACTTTTTTCATATCGTTTCCTAATTTTGCTTGATTTGACTCATAACTTCACTTGCAAAATCTTCTTGTTTCTTTTCAATTCCCTCGCCAACAGCAAAACGTGCCATTTTCTCGACGGTTCCACCATTTGCTTTTACGTAAGCTTCCACCGTCTTTTCTGCATCTTTGACGAATGCCTGCTCTAAAAGGCAGATTTCTTTATAGAATTTGTTGAGACGTCCTGTGACCATCTTTTCCGCAATTTCCGCTGGTTTTCCTTCGTTCATCACTTGTTCTTTGATGACGTTACTTTCTCTTTCTAAGACATCCGTTGGAACTTCTTCACGTGTCACACAGATTGGTGCCATTGCGGCAGTATGCATCGCAACATCTTTGGCAACTTGTTTTGAAGCGCCTTTTAAGACAGTGATCGCGCCGATCTTACCACCCATGTGTAAGTAACTACCAAACGTTTCTTCATCATTGCGACTTAGCTTCACAAAACGACGAAGCGTGATCTTCTCACCAATTTTGGCAACGATCGCGATCTGATGATCCGCCACCGTCTCACCATCAACTGAAAGTGCTAAAACATCGTCCACCGTCTTTACATCGTTTGCTAGGATGGCATCTAATAAGTAATCCACATAGTGTTTAAACTCATCATTTTTCGCAACAAAATCGGTCTCCGAATTGACTTCAACCATTACGATTGTCTTCTCATTTTCCTTAATTCCACAAAGACCTTCTGCTGCAATTCGTGACTCTTTCTTAGCTGCCTTGCTAATTCCTTTTTCACGTAACCAGTCAATTGCTTTTTCGATATCACCACTCGTTGCGTCTAAAGCCTTCTTACAGTCGAGCATTCCTGCTCCTGTTCTTTCTCTTAAATCTTTTACATCACTCGCACTAAACATATGATCCTCCTCTATCTTAGAAAAGTGGAACTAAATCCACTTTCTACTAATTTAACGCTTCAATAATTTCGTTTTTCTTCATCTTAGAGTATCCTTTGATCCCTGCTGCTTTCGCTTTTTCCTTTAATTCTGCCAGGGTAAGATCCTCTAAATGTTCTTTCTTCGGCTCTTCTTTGATAGTTTCTTTCTTCGACTCTTCTTTGATGGTTTCTTTCTTGGAAGTAACTTTTTCTTCTTGAGAAGGCACTACTTCCTTTTCTTCTACTGGCTTCGTTGCCTTTTCCTGTCTTGCCTCTTTCTTATCCTTTGCCTCGTCACCGATGAAATCTAAGACTTCGTTTCCGTTAACTTCAGCAATTGCATTCGTCAAAACCCCGATCAGTACTTTGACCGAACGAACGGCATCATCGTTACCAGGAATGACGTAATCAACGACATCCGGATCACAGTTTGTATCGACTACTCCGAATACAGGAATTCCTAAAATATGTGCTTCTTTAATCGCAATATCTTCTTTTCTTGGATCGACGATGATCATCGCATCCGGAAGTTTCTTCATATCACGAATTCCACGTAAGTTCTTATTTAACTTTTCGTACTCTTTCTTGATCTCGATAACTTCTTTCTTTGGAAGTAAAGCAAACGTGCCATCTTCCTCCATCTTTTCGATATCTTCCATTCTCTTGATACGACTTCTGATCGTCTTGAAATTCGTTAGTGTTCCACCTAACCATCTTTCGTTTACAAAGTACATTTCCGTACGCACTGCAGATTCTTCAGCAGCTTCCTGAGCTTGCTTCTTCGTCCCTACAAATAAGAACTTTCCACCATTTTCCGCAATCTCTTTCACTTTATCGTAAGCTTCTTCTAGCTTCTTTACAGTCTTTTGTAAATCGATGATATAAATATCATCACGTGAAGTGTAGATGTACTCTCCCATCTTAGGATTCCATCTTCTCTTCTGATGTCCGAAGTGAACTCCGGCCTCTAATAAATAATTCATTGAAACAACTGTCATTTTTTCTTTCTCCTTTTCGTTTTTCTTCTATTAGTTTCTAAAAAATATCACCATCATCTGGCACTCGACATTTCAATTCACTAATATGTTTATTGTAATGCAGCAATTAAGTCTGCTTTCTTCATCGATTTGTAGCCTTCAATGTTTGCTTTTTCAGCCATCGCTTTGAGTTCTGCAACGGTGAACTTAGAAAGATCTTCCTTCTCTTTCTTAGCCTCTTTTTTAGCTTCTGTCTTTTTTGAAACTTTGGTTTCTGTCTCTTTCTTACTACCTGCTGTTGTAACGACGACCCCTTTCGTTTCAGCTTGCTGTTTCCCAATTTTTCCTGCCTTGCCATCGCGACTCACTTTTACTAATTCACTAAATGCTTTCGGATCATTGATCGCAATTTCCGACAACATCTTACGGTTTACTTCAACACCTGCTTTGTTTAATCCTTCAATAAAGCGCGAATAACTAATATCATTTTCGCGGCAGGCAGCATTGATACGCGTAATCCATAACTTACGGAAGTCTCTCTTCTTCTGTTTCCGATCACGAAACGCATATTGCCCTGAATGCATTAACTGTTCTTTTGCTGATTTATAGAGACGATGTTTGCTACCAAAATAACCCTTGGCTTGCTTTAAAACTTTCTTGTGACGAGCTTTCGTCGTAGCTCCATTCTTTACTCTTGCCATGATTTTCCTCCTTTACTCACGTTCCTAAAGTACGTTCTTTAATCTGTTCTGATCTGCTTTCGATAGGACAGAACCCTTTCTTCCTTTACGATTAAAAGATGCTGGCTTATCGCCCGTATTATGGCGACGCGATGGACGTCCGATCTTGGTCGTACCACCTTTTCTTACTTTGACTACTTTCGCAGTTCCTTTGTGTGTCTTTAATTTTGGCATAATGCTTCCTCCTTACTATTTGTCTTTTTTCGGTGCTAATAACATGGTCATCATACGACCATCTAACTTGGAATTCTGTTCAACCTCTGCAATGTCTTTCACTTTTTCCGCAAAGCGATCTAACACTTCTTTGCCAAGTTCCGTATGTGCCATCTGCCTTCCTTTGAAACGAATGGAAAGTTTTACTTTGTCTCCCTTTTGTA
>CAZJUW010000006.1:0-13033 GCA_964549325.1 uncultured Muribaculaceae bacterium | reverse complement strand
TGAGAGATCTAGCAAGACTTGGAGATGAAAGACGATTATCTTGACCTACGACAATCGAATCTTTGCCCATTCTTAAAATCGTCGTTGCAACTGCTTTTCCAACGGTTTCGGCAACGCCTTCATCTAGATCTTTGCCATAGATGCCTCGAATGTCATATCCTCGAAATATGTATGGGCTGAGCATTATCTTTTTCCTTTTTTTTGAGAAGTTTTTACTGGTTTTGGGAAAAAGTAACTCTTCCAGGCGATGAAGGCGATACAGATCGCTACGAACGGAATTACGACGGTAACATTCGTCACATATTCGCTTCCCTTTGTATTGAACAGTTCCAAAAATAAAACGGCTACTGAAAGCGCAATAATCACAAGAGATCCAATCAAGATTAAAATACCCGCTTCTTGATAGCAATTCGTCATCTTGCCTGTTTCTTTCTTTTCTTTGACTTCTTCTTTTTTCATATCAGATTCTCCTTTACTATATCTTGATTATAACATCATTTCGCATGTTCACCGAAGAAATTTCTAATATAATGTAAAGAACCTACAAAAATGGTAGACTCGTCTTTGCACTATTTTCTTAACCTTTTTCTTTTCGTTTCTTTTTCTTTTTCCTGATGTCAGTGATGATCTCATTCAATTTTTTTAATGGATCAATGCGCAGTTTGAAAGTGAATTTCGCATCTGGGAAGGCCTTTAAGAGACGTGATTTTAGTGCAGTACCTTTCTCGAGTGTCCTTCTTACCAGTTTGGAAATTTCCTCCGTATTATCTTTGTTCTTTTCAAGTAACGCCGTACTTTTCCGAATCTGGAACATGATGTAAATAGATATGATAATATCGAGTAAAAAGATGAGCAAGCAAAGACTCGCAATGATGATAAACAGAAGAGAAGGAATTTTCTTGCATAAACCTGTCAAAAAAGGATGAACGATGGCGACCACTAAGATCCCTGCTCCACCGAACAACAAAGAATTGCCAAGGCAAATACGACCGTTTAAGTTGAACCGGCGATGCGTATAGTCCCACCATCTTGTATGGAATAGTTTTTCTAATACATAACCTGTCAAGTACTCTAAGATCGAGCAGACAACTGTGGAAAGCACGAACAATGCGATCCAGTCATCCTGATAACGATGAAGCGTCCAAACCATCAATAATCCACCCACTCCATAGAGTGGACAATAAGGTCCAATCAAGAACCCACGGTTTAAGACGAGTGCTTTTTTGTCGCAGGAAGCCCAGCAGACTTCTACTGCCCAACCAATCACGCTATAAAACAAAAAGCAAATAAATAAAACACAAAATTCATACCACATACTGCAAACCTCCTAAACTTATGCAGAAAGATGAATGTCATCCACCAGCATCGGTACAACAACGCAAGAAAGACGTTGTTGACGTTGCTCTTTTCCGAAAGCAACAACGGAGGAAAATAGTTCTAAGAAGTTCGTTGTTAAGATGAAGTCTTTGACACTCTCTTCTTTCTTTCCCTTTTTTACAAGGTAACCAAGACAAGGGGTTGAAATCGTTCCCGTTGCCTCTTCGATCCCCGAATTTGCTCCATAAATCGAAGTGATGTAGACACCGTCTTCTAACTGACGTAATAATTCTTCTTCTTGGAAAACGCCAGGCTTCATACATAGATTCCGCGTTGTAATCTGTCCATAAGCATTTCCCGTTTCCTTACATTGTAACTGAAAGGCAGCCTGATGATCGGTCAATACGGTTTCGAATACACCCTCTTTGACCACAAATTTGTCATAGGTTTTCGTTCCTTCATCATCAAATGGTGTAACGCCCGCAAAAGAATGATCGGTTGGTCTTTCCTCTAAGCTAAGAAGAGAACTCGCGATCTTTTTCCCTACTTTGTCTGTTAAGATAGACGTCTTATCGTAGATTGCTGTACCACTAAAGTAAGGAATGAAATGCGAAAGTAAGGTATCCACAGCGGCGTGAGAAAACAAGACACGATAAGTTCCCGTTTTCATCGTGGTGGCAGTCAATTGAGCCTTAGCATCTTCCGCACACTCCCTGATCAATGAAACAAAGTCAAAATTATTTTGCCCCGATAGCCATGTTGCATACGATGATGCTTTTTGATCATCCTTCTTGGCAACAACCCCAATATCAAGTGAATAGACTTCCTTTTCCGAATGAAGTGACGTCTCACAAGTATTTTGGATCGTCATCTTCTGCAATTTTCGTTCAAACGTAATGTCAATGTCTTGTATCAGCTCATCAGATGCGTTCTGGACTGCATCTAATAAAGAAGTAACTGTGCTTTCTTCGTCAAACGGATGCTTGCACGAAAATGTTTCCTGAATGTGACACCTCTCTTGTAGGACCAGTGGCGTTTCAAGCTCTAAAAGCGTTGCCATATGAGAAAGTTTGGATAGGTATTCTTCCATATCACGTTCGTCAAGATGCGCTACATTTAACTTGACTGTTTTTCCATCCTTATTGGCTTCGATGATATAAGATCCATCATCTGCTACGTGTTTTTCAAACAGACGTCGTTCTTTGATACGAAGGGTATTACTCTTTTCTTCTTGATAAGTAATACTTCCTGATTGGAACCCATGCATCTGTAACTTGTCTAAAAAAGTTTCTATCATTCGTCTTTCCCTCCAATCATGATCGAGGATACTTTGATCGTAGGTTCCCCTGCGGTCACTTCAACCCAACCAGATTCCGCATTGCAAAAGCCGGGTTGTAAGGCTAGGTCAGAAGCTACCATCTCGACTTTTTCAAGGATCTCTTTGGTATTACCAATCAACGTTACATTTTTAACATATTCTCCCAAAAGACCATTTCGAATGATCCTAGAAGTACTTACGTTAAAACAGAAATCTCCTGTGACGGTATTCACTTCGCCACCACTGATCCCAAAACAATATAATCCATAATCGATACTAGAAAGCATCTCTTCAATCGTATCTGTTCCTTTGGCTAAGTAAGTATTGTTCATTCTCGGAACAGGTGGATAGAAGTAATTACTACGACGGCATGATCCTGTACTTTCTTGCCCAATCTTTTCCCCATAGTAACGATCCGCTAGAAACTTTTTTAAGACGCCATCTTCGATCAAGATATTCTTCTTAGGCGTCATCCCCTCATCATCCATACGAAGGGTTCCGTGTAATCCTTCGATCGTTCCATCATCGATGAGCGTTACTTTGCAAGAAGCAATTTGTTTTCCTAAGCCATCTGCTAAGACACTTGTCCCATCAGCAATTCTCAGTGCTTCTAAAGGATGTCCACATGCTTCATGAAAGATCGTTCCACCAAAACCACTCGCTAAAATGATTGGATACTTTCCAGCTGGCCCCTCGATGGCATTTAATTTGGCAACCGCTACTTGCACTATTTTCGAAATTTCTTGCTCTAAATCAATTTTTTCGAATGCACAATATCCAAGCGAAGATGCCCATGAAAAGACATCACTTGTCGTGATCCCCTCATCGTGCGCGTACACCCGACAGTTGAAGACTAGCATCGGGCGATCTTCTTCGCGATAACAGCCATGGCTATTCACAATCGTCACTCGTTTTCTTCGTTCCGTGAAACTTGTCTGTACTTGAGATATGAGTTTCGATTTCCGCCTTGCTAGTTGATCAACCGATGCAAGAAGATCCCGTTTTTGAAGACTACTTTTCGTAAAGATATCATCACCTAAATGATATAACACTTCTTTTGCCTTCAATTTCACTTTAGCATTACTTTTCTTTCGTAAGGTCGCGCCAAGAAGTGAAGTAATCGCTTCCTTCATTCGTTCCATGGTAGGCTTAGTCACCGCCGCATAAAGAAGGGTATCCTCCGTAAGAATACGAATTCCTACTCCTTCCCTGCTTTCTTCGAAGATGGAATCCAGGCGTTCATTCTTATAGACATATTTGGTACTTTCCGCTGTTTCAAAGTAAAACTCAGCAAAAGTAGCCCCAGTTTCCAGACAGTTTTCTAATAATACTTCCAATTGTTCCTGCGTCATAGTTCCTCCTTTCTTCTTTTGTTAGATCAAAAACGTAATACTTAATAAAACAATTCCCAACAAAATCCCAAACCATTTTTCTTTTGGATTCCCACCTTTGCGAATGCGTGGCAAGAGCTCTAAGAAACTGATGTAGAAAAGCATCCCAACCGTGATGGATAATAGAGCTCCCAGAATGAAGTCATTGACGACAAAACTAGGTAAGAAGTATAAAACAGCACCACCAAAACAGGTAGATAAGGACAGCAAAAGAAGGAAACCTACTTTCTTACCCTTTTTCTTACTGTGATTGGCAAGCGTAGAAGCGATGACCATACCAAGCGGAATATTATGAAGTCCTACACCAAGACTTACGAGTAGCCCTGAGGTAGCAGAAGAAAGACATGTAGAATAGACCGCCATGCCTTCGATGAAATTATGAACGACTAAGGCGATACAAGACATCACTCCGATATGTTGTAAGTTTTCTTCCTTCTCTTCTTTCGTATGATGTTCTTCTTCGTGATCCGGAATGAAATGATCTAAAAACTTAAGGACTAATAATCCTACAAGACTAAAGAGCGCAATATAACCGATATTTTTCGCTTGAAAGGTTTCATATGCTTCTGGGATGAGATCGAAGATGATCAACATTACCATCACGGAAAAAGCAAGTGCTAAAGAAAAGTCAATAAACTTGTCCGTATTGTGAAAAAAGAGCGGAATAAGTGCCCCTACGATAATGAATAAGCCTAAGATGAACGTGATGAAAAAACTGAGATTTGTTGACAAAGTAATCACCTACTTAATCAGTGCTATCGTGATGACGATAACCGCCAAAATGATTCGATACCACATAAATAATTGAAAGTTATGTTTCTTTAAATACTGCAGTAAGAATTTAATGCAGATAAGTCCCATCAGAAAGGAGGAAAGAAAGCCTACGACAAAGATTCCTACGTTTGCACCAATGAGAGCAAAAGTCTCTTTCTTCAACAACTGTAAGACGACAGCACCACCGACGACGGGCGCCGATAGGAAGAAAGAAAAACGAGCTGCATCCTCTCTTTTTAGTTTGCAACCACGTGCCGCAGCTATGGTAGTTCCACTTCTAGAAAAGCCAGGAATGAGAGCAAATACTTGTGCACAACCGATCAAAATAGCATCTTTAAACGATAACTCTTCTAACGTCTTCGTTTCTTTACTCTTACGGTCGACCAGGTAGATGATAATTCCCATCACCGCAAGCGCTACACCGATCAAAATATAATTTGATCTTATGACTCTTTCAATCGGCTCTTCAAAAAGCACGCCAACGATCGCCGCTGGAATGGTCGCCGCAACGAGATACCAGAGAAGCTTTCCCTGCTGATCCTTGACGCCTTTCGTAAAGCCTTTCACAATCATGCCAAGAAAATCGTGAAAAAAGAAGATGAAGATCGCAAGAAGTGTTCCGAAGTGAAGAGCAATATCAAACGTCAGTCCTGCCGCCTCACTCATGCCACTCCCGATACCAAATAGGTCACGAAAAATAATTAAATGGGCGGAAGAGGAAATTGGTAAAAACTCAGCAATTCCCTGAACGATTCCTAAAACGATCGCTTCTATGATACTCATATTATTCATCTCCTAACCGATAACCAACCGTAATGGCAACGCCAAAAGCCAACAAGCCAACTAAAATTTGTCCAAACGTAAGTGTCGATCCAAACAGCGTCACAACCAAGGCAACGACAGAGGCGATGACAAACCCCAAGATAGCATAGTAAGTTTCCTGTTCGAACTTATGAAATAGCCATTCGATCAATTTAGCAACTAATACGATTCCTACAATGATGCCGATGCCAAACGGCACCAAAATGGCCAGATTATGACCTAATTGGGAAAAGCGTGTTAGGGAAGAAACAGTATCAACGATCGGTTGATAAAAACCTAAGAGCATCAAAACAAATGAGCCACTGATACCTGGGATTACCATCGTTGCCGCAGCAATCACACCCACTAGGAATAACAACAAATACATCACAAGGGTCGGATCAGCAAGATCAATGGCCGTTTCACGTGGGAAAGAGAAAGTCATGAGCATGATGAGACCAAACGTCAAACAAAAAAGAATGATTTGTATCGGGCGGATTTTGTTACCACGTACCTTTTTCGCAATGAGAGGAATTCCACCTAGAATGAGTCCAACAAAGAAAAGCGTCGTTGGGAAGGGATAATTTTCCAAACACCAACTGATCAGTTTGCTCATCAGTAAAATGGATAACACAGCTCCCCCTAAAAATGGTACTAAAAATTGCAAATTCTTTTTGAAATCACGAAAAAAATGACTGATTGCTTGAATTAACTCCTCATAGACACCTAAAGTCATTGCCAGGGTTCCACCGCTTACTCCTGGAATGATATTGGCAATTCCAAAGAAGAACCCCTTGACGATTCGTACTAAGATTTCTTTCATAATAACCTCCAACGCTATTCATTATAACATCATATGAACATATTTTCGTTTTATTTTAAATAAGGATTATGTGCATATTCCTCTTGGAATGTCGTGATTTCATCATGTCCTGGATAGATCGTCACATCCGTAGGAAAGTGATGAACTTTGATAAGACTTTTTTTCATCTCACTTTGGTCTCCCGTTGGTAAGTCACAGCGACCGATGGATCCTCGAAATAGAAAATCTCCTGAAAAGAACGCCTTCTCTTTCTCAAAGTAAAAGGAGACGGAGTCACTACTATGTCCTGGTGTAAATAAAACAGCGAAAGTAAATGGACCGACTTGGTATTCCTTCTCTTCTAAGGTACTCCTTTTATAAATTGGCGTCGTGCGCTGAATGATTTCGCGAAGGGCTCCTACATGATCAAAGTGGGAATGAGTGATCAACACTGCTGTTAAGGTTGCCTCCCCGATTGCCTCTTTGATTCTCCTCCCATCACTGCCTGGATCGACGACGAGAACCTCTTTTCCTTCTTTGATGACATAACAATTTTCATCCATGGCTCCTGTTACGATTCGTTCCACTCTCATTTGGCATCATCCTTATCACTTGGTTATCTTTAGAATAACATAATTCGTCCCAGATATCCATCAAAATAAAGTCAAAAAAAAGAAGCGCCTATTCTGTCACTTCTTCGAACTGTGAATTATATAATGTGGCATAGAATCCATTCTTAGCAAGGAGTGTTTCATGATTTCCCTGTTCGACGATATCACCATCCTTCATCACTAAGATGAGGTCAGCATTACGAATGGTCGAAAGCCGATGGGCGATGATAAAACTTGTTCTTCCTTCCATCAAATGATCCATTGCCCTTTGAATCAAGATCTCTGTACGTGTATCGACACTCGAAGTTGCTTCGTCCAAAATCAAGATCTTCGGATCGTTTAAGATCACGCGAGCGATTGTCAGAAGCTGTTTTTGCCCTTGTGAGATATTATTAGACTCTTCATTGATCACCATGTCATAACCATCCGGTAACGTCCTAATAAAATGATCAACATGAGCCGCAATCGCAGCATCCTCTACGGCTTCGTCACTAGCGTCCAACTTCCCATATCGGATATTTTCCCGAATGGTATCGCTATAAAGCCACGTATCTTGGAGTACCATTCCAAAAAGATCACGCAATTCATTTCGATCGAACTCTTTAATGTTATGTCCATCGATCGTAATCGCACCAGAATTCACATCATAAAAGCGCATCAACAACTTTACCATCGTCGTTTTTCCAGCTCCCTTTGGTCCAACGATCGCAATTTTCTGCCCTGGTTTGATCTTCGCATTAAAATCATGAATAATTTCTTGATCCTTATCGTAACCGAAACTAACGTGATCAAACGAGATATTGCAGGCAAGATCAGTGGTCGAGACGGGGTGCTCAACCGTCTTCGTCTCTTCCTCCGCATCTAAAAATTCAAAAACACGCTCTGAAGCAGCAGCTAACGATTGAATGTAATTCATCACTTGCGCAACTTGTGAAAGCGGATTCATGAAGTTTCGCACATACTGCGTAAAGGATAAGATATCTCCTTCTTCGATCCGATTTTTGATGACAAGCCAGCCCCCTAGGATCGAAACCATCACATAACCTAGGTTTCCAATAAACGTCATGATTGGATGCATCATACCTGATAAAAACTGGCTCTTCCATGCTGCATTGGCGAGACGCTCATTCGTTTTGCTGAATGTTTCCTTCGCTTTTGCCTCACCGTTAAAGAGTTTTACGACTTCATGTCCGCCATACGTTTCCTCTACTTGACTGTTGACTTCTCCTAAAAGGGTCTGTTGCCTTTGAAAGTACTTCTGACTTCGTTTCACAATCAACATGATAAAGACCATCGATAAAGGAACGATCAACAGTGTAATAAAGGTCATCAAGGGACTGATCGTAAACATCATGGCAAGGACACCTACCGCCGTGGTAAAGGAACTGATCACTTGGGTCAAACTTTGATCTAAGTTTTGGCTGACCGTATCGACATCATTCGTCACGCGAGATAAGATTTCACCCGTCGTTTTTGATTCGAAATATTTAAGAGGAATTCTATGAAGCTTTTCACTGATCTGACGACGCAAGTCATAAGTGACATTCTGAGATACGTTCGCCATAATGAGTCCTTGAATGTAAGAAAATAACATGCTGATTCCATAAAGTCCTAATAAAGTAAGTAATATTCCAGCGATCTTTTCAAAGTTAATTCCCGCACTGGTCCCCAAAATCTTACCAACTAATCCATTGAAAATTTCCGTCGTAGCCTTTCCTAAGATCTTCGGTCCAATGATGGAAAAGATAGCACTACCGATAGAAAAGAGAATCACTAGGAAAATAGATATTTTGTGACGTTTTAAATAAGAGAGCAACTTTCTCATCGTCCCGCCAAAGTCCTTGGCCTTTTCGACTTCCGCTCCTCTTCCACCTCCTGGTCTAGGCATTTTCCATCTCCTCCTTCGTTAACTGACTAGCCGCAATTTCACGGTATACCTCGCACTGTTTCAAAAGTTCTTTGTGGGTACCAATTCCGACGACTTTACCTTCATCTAAGACCACGATTTGATCGGCGTTTAAGATCGTACTGATCCGTTGGGCGACGATCAATACCGTAGAACCCTTCGTTTCTTTATATAACGCTTGACGAAGACGCGCATCTGTCTTGAAGTCAAGGGCTGAGAAACTGTCATCAAAGACGTAAATTTCTGGATTTGTACAGATGGCACGAGCGATCGCCAAGCGTTGCTTTTGCCCGCCTGATACGTTCGTTCCACCTTGGCTGATCGGAGAATCATAACCATCTTCTTTTTCTAAAATGAAGTCTTCTGCTTGGGCGATGCGAGCCGCTCTTTCGATCTCAACTTTTGTGGCATCTTCTTTTCCATAGGCGATGTTAGAAGCAATTGTTCCTGAAAATAAGACCCCCTTCTGAGGAACGAAACCAATCTTTTTATGAAGTTCTGAAAGTGGCACATCCTTCACGTTGACGCCATCGATCAACACTTCTCCATCCGTTGCCTCAAAAAGACGTGGCACTAAATTGATAAGCGTTGATTTTCCACTTCCAGTGCTTCCAATAAACGCCGTCGTCTTGCCTGGCTCGGCTTTGAAGTTAATGTCTGTCAAGACGTCTTCATCCGAATCTGGATAACGGAAGGAGACGCTTCTAAACTCAACTGAACCAGTCACACGCTTACTATAAGATTTCGGCTTTTCTGGATCAATAATCGTATTTTTCGTGTTGAGCACTTCGGAAATACGCTTCATCGATACAATTGCACGTGGGATCATGATCGCAAACATCGCTACCATCAAGAAAGCCATGACGATCTGCATCGTGTATTGGATGAAAGCCAGCATATCTCCTACCTGCATCATGCCTTCGTCAATACCATGTGCACCTTTCCAGACGATCAAAATACAGATCGCATTCATGATGAACATGAGCGTTGGCATCAACAAAGACATCGAGCGGTCGACAAAAAGCGTCGTTTTCTTTAAACGGGTATTTGCCTCATCAAACCTTTTTTCTTCGTGTTTTTGATTACTGAAGGCACGAATGACGGGAATGCCCGTAATAATTTCACGTGTCACTTGATTGAGACGATCGATCAATTTCTGTAATTTCTGGAACTTTGGAATCACTAAGAAGAAGGCCAGGAGCATGATCGACATCACAGCTCCAATCGCAACAGCGATGATCCACGCCATCGAAGCATTCGCGTTGAGTACTTTGATGAGACCCCCGACAGCAATGATCGGCGCATAACAGATGATCCGAAGCGTAAACACCATGACCATCTGTACTTGCTGAATATCGTTGGTACTTCTTGTAATTAAGGAAGACACGCCGAATTGTTTAAATTCGCTCGTCGAAAAAGATAATACCTTATCGTAGACAGCACTACGCAAGTCTTTCGCCAGCTGAGCAGCGGTCGTAGATCCTAAGAAACCGATCATAACGGCTGAAACCATACTAAGTAAAGCAATCCCTAACATCTCAAGACCCGCAAATAGAATATAACGTGTTTGATAGGCTTCCATATCGACGCCAAGGCTCGTATATTCAGTTTTAATTGCTGCTAAAACACTTTGATCAGCAATCGACTCTGGCAATTCTTCAAATTGATCTCTGATTCCTTCGATAAGTATTTCTAACTGTTCTGCGGGTAACATTGTAAGAATCGTATTAAGATCAAAAGACTGCAATTCTGACGGTAATTGTTCCTTGATCTTGTCACTGATCACAGTGCCCTCTTCTCCCGTCGAAGATAACATCATCGTGGCCAGTAATGGAAAACTCATCGCTTCTTCTAACGCTTCTGTTGGTTCTGTCTTTAGAACGTAGATGTCCCCATTCTTTAATTCTGGATAATCTTTTACATACTTTCCGCTCGAGCGTTTGGTGATGAGTTGGTAGTGTTGCATCATCGTCGTCATTTCCTCTTCATTTGCGAACAGGGAAAGCCTCTCCATCGTTTCCTTTCGAATGGCTTTTGGGACACTTTCTTCCACTCCACCCTGTTGTACACCGACATTTACGATATTCGAAGTATAAGTAGGGAGTGCCAAATCACAAAGAGCTTCGATCACTAAGAACAGTATGATCAAAAGAATCCTTGCCCATGATTTTTTTAAATAATGTAATATCGTTCTCATTTCTTTTTCTCCTTTCGATAAAGTCCACGTTTTAAGATCGTCATCTTCCGCTGATAGTATGCTCTTTCTTTTGTAGCAGTATCACGCACTAAGAACAGTCCTGCAAGGGAACTAAGTGTCACCATCATCGCAAGATGAAGCCCTTCTAGTAGTTCTTCGTCACTCTTACAGACATATAACTTAGGATTGATAGAAGCAAAGAATGCTTGGCGAAACTGTCGTACAGCATCTTCTGGTGTCTTTTTCAAATATTTTTTTTCTGTATTATAGTGCATGTTTAAAAATAAGTTTTTGAAGAAGCCTGCTTCCTTTCCTACGTTTCCTTCGGTAATAAGTATCTCATAAAGATCCTCGATCGCTTCTAAAAAGTCCCCCTGATGCTTTTGAATCGCGTTTAAGAAGCTTTCATCAAAGCACGATCGATAACGGTCTAAAAGATAGAAATAGAGGTCTTCTTTATCGGTAAAATAAAGATAAAAGGTTCCTCTTGCAATTTCTGCTTCTTTGATGATTCGATTGAGTGACGCCTCTGGATAAAGACATCTTGAAAATTCATCTCGTGCTGAAGCAAGAAGTTTTTCTTGCTTTTCCTTTTCCAAACGAAAGAATGTTGAACTAGGCATAGACACCTCCATATGACAACTTGTCATGTACTTTTCCAGTATAACTGACACCTTGTCACATGTCAACATTCTAACTGTATTTCTTTTCTAATATTTTATGACTATTTTCCCGTACCTTTGCTGATTGTTCTTCGAGTTCTTTAGCTTGCTTTGCCAAATTCTCTTGCGTTTTTTGGAGTGCTGTTACAATTTCATCATAGTTTGGAATTTGATCACGATACTCCCCATAAGTCTTTTCAAAATCTTTGAGAAAGTCATCCGTACTTTTAGAGGCGTGATATAAGTCTTTCTCCATCTCATCATTTTGTGATTCCATCGCTGAAAGTTCTTGAACGAAGGAAGAAACATCTACTTCTTCCTTTGTGCGATCTCTTGCCATCGTGCGAAACAGACTTGTCATTATGCTCATCTCAAGAAAGAAACGTACGAAGCGGTTCATCTTTTTATTGGCAAGTAAGCCTAACAGAAACATACTAGTAAATAAAGAGGACGTGGCTGTTTGATGGGTCTTAGCCACTTCTTTTGCTTGCTCTTGCATGGTATGAAGTCGTCTCTGTAACACTTCCAGGTCGCGATTTTGACTACTGATTTGCTCTTTTACCGCACTGATCAAACCATACATTTCGTCTTTCTTCTTCGAAAGCTTTTCTTGATCTTGAAACGTAAGTTCTACTTCGCTTAAAGTCTCTTCTAAGTGGTCGACAGTCTCTTTGGTATTACTCTCTTCAAGCCAAGTGTTTGCCTCTTGAAAAGTATCGATTTCTTCGTGAGAAAAACTGATCAGTGCATCCTCTTCCAGTCTGTGTTGTGTATCCAGTATAGGATCTTCAACTACGTTTGTCTTTGTTACTTCCGATGGTACGGTTTCCTCCGCTAGATGAAAATCTTCGATGGTATCAATCTTTTCAATTTCCTGTAGTTCTTCTTTCAAAAAAGAAACCAATGTACTTGCGGCAATGAACTGATCCATTCGCTTTTCTTCTTGCTCACCTTCTAACGGGATTGGTGTAGCCTCTTTTACTTCCGTCACCGCATCCATTACTTGTAGTGTAAGAAGCGAGAGGAATCCTGTTGTCATAGCATTCTGCTTTTTCTCCTCTTTGTCTCTAGCAAGGAATCCATCTTCCGTTGGTTCTAGCGTAGCCGCTTCTAACTCTTTCGGATCTTTTTCCTTCGTAAAGGCCATCCCAATTACGAGCGGTAGGACAAAAAAGTCACGAACGCGATAGACATGTTTTCTCGGTTTCTTTTCTTTTTGCACGCCGAAAAATAGTGTATGCTTTTGTAATGCTT
>CAZJUW010000005.1:0-13670 GCA_964549325.1 uncultured Muribaculaceae bacterium | reverse complement strand
AATGCACTATAACAGGCATCAGGCCAAGTGACAAATCGCCAAAACGTTGAATTCAAGCCAAAACAAAGGAAGATCTCCAAATTCCTTCCTAACAAAACTCACTTTCGCTACTTTCTCATTGCTGCAATCGACAAGTTTCATAAAATTTCAAAAAAATTTCTTATTTCACCAAACGACATGTCCAAAGAATTTGCCACTTCCTGTTACACAATAAGAATTGGGAAATTTTCCAAAAACACTTGCATTTATTGATATTGGTATGGTAAAATTATACCTGTGTGGCTGCTTAGATGTGGGAGGTTGTCGATACGCCAGGAAGAGTTGCCATAACGTATCGGGTTATTCACACGGAGCAAGTCTATACCAGATATAGGCGAAGGGAGGAAACAAAATGTCAAAAGAAAAAGTTCGTATCAGACTAAAAGCATACGATCACAGAGTTCTTGACAATGCCGCAACGAAAATTGTTGAAACGATTAAAAGATCAGGAGGAGAAATCTCTGGACCGGTTCCACTTCCAACCGAAGTAGAAAAGTTTACGATCTTAAGAGCTGTTCACAAGTACAAGGATTCTCGTGAACAATTCGAAAGACGTACGCACAAGAGACTGATCGATATCAAGAATCCAAGTAAGGAAACGATCGATGCCTTAGCGCATCTTGACTTGCCAAGTGGAGTCAACATTGAAATCAAATTATAAAAGGTAATTTAGGAGGAAAAGAAAATGAAAGGAATCTTAGGGAAAAAGATCGGAATGACGCAAGTGTTTGCTACTGACGGAAAATTAGTACCTGTTACCGTCATCGAAGTGGAACCTAATGTCATAACGCAGATCAAGACCGTGGCAACAGATGGTTATGATGCTATTCAATTAGGCTACGAAACGATCCGTGAAAAAGTCAGCAACAAGCCAAAGGTAGGTCATACCAAGAAAGCGAATACAGAACCTAAGCGCTTCTTGAGAGAAATTAGAGGAGTAGACGTCTCTGCTTACACGTTAGGGCAGACGATCGATGCATCCATCTTCCAAGCAGGGGAGATCGTCGATGTCACAGGAACTAGCAAAGGAAAAGGATATCAAGGTGTCATCAAACGTTACAACCAAACAAGAGGCCCTATGGGGCACGGTTCACAATATCATCGTGGCGTAGGTTCTCTTGGTACGATGTTACCGATGCACGTTTTGAAAGGAAAGAAGTTACCAGGACATATGGGTAACGTTACAAGAACCGTTCAAAACCTTGAGGTCGTTGCAGTCGACTTAGAAAACAACTGCTTACTTATCAAAGGTAATGTCCCAGGTCCAAAGAATTCGTTAGTTATGATTCGCACTGCTGTTAAGAAAGGTGATACGTCAGTTGATCCGATCGAGTTGATCACCTATGCAGAAACTGTCGAAGAAGCACCAGCAGAAGAGACGAAAGAAGAAGTAACAGTGGACGCAACAGACGAAACAAGTGAAGCCGTAGAAGCGGAAGCCGAGCAAGAATCATCACAAGAATAAGAAAAAGAAATAGAAAGCAATTGTGATGAAAGGAGGAAATAGAAATGGAAAAGACGAATCTTTTAAATTTAAAAGGTGAAAAGCTGAAGGACATTAAATTAGAAGAGACCGTATTTGGCATCACGCCAAACGATAAAGTCTTATACGATGCCATCATCTTAGCACGTGCATCATTAAGACAAGGAACACATAAAACCAAAAATCGGAGCGAAGTTTCAGGCGGTGGCAGAAAGCCATGGAGGCAAAAAGGAACTGGGCACGCTCGCCAAGGATCAATTCGTGCTGTACAGTGGGTAGGCGGAGGAAATTATGGAACGCCAGTCCCAAGAGATTACAGCAAGAAGCAAAATCGCAAAGAAAGAAGACTTGCTTTAAAATCGGCCTTAGCGCACAAAGTAAACGACAAAGAACTACTCATCTTAGAAAAGTTAGAGTTTGCAACGCCTAAGACCAAAGAGATGGTAAGCCTATTAAACAATTTAGGATTGAAAGAGAAGAAAGTATTATTAGTTGTCAGCGACTTCGATGAAAATGTCATCTTAGCATCGCGCAACTTACAAAACGTTGCCTTGATCGCCAGCGACGAAATCAACGTCTTAGACCTAGTCAATGCAGACGTCGTCGTTGCTACGATCGATGCAATCGAGAAGATTGAGGAGGCGTTAGCATAATGGATACTAAGTATTTAGAACTCATCAAAGGACCAGTCATCACAGAGAAAAGTGGAACTGCAACGCAAAACAACGTTTATACGTTCAAAGTGGACGCTAGAGCCAACAAAGTAGAAATCAAAAAGGCAATCGAAAAGATCTTTGATGTTAAAGTCAAAGAGATCAGAACGTTGAACGTAAAACCTAAGAAAAGAAGAGTTGGACGTTACTCAGGACTTACGAATCGCGTCAAGAAAGCATTCGTAACGCTTGAAGACGGACAAACGATCGATCTTGGATAGGAGGAAATATACTATGGCAATTAGAAATTACAAGCCAACTACGCCAGGACAAAGACAGATGAGTACCCTTGTCAACAACGAGATCACGAAGAAGACTCCTGAAAAAAGTTTGGTCGTGACACTATCAAAAAATGGTGGACGTAACAATCAAGGAAAAATCACTGTTAGGCATCACGGCGGTGGCGCGAAAAGAAAATATCGAATCATCGACTTCAAACGTGATAAAAGAGACATCAAGGGAACCGTTGCTGGAATCGAATACGATCCAAACAGAACGGCAAACATCGCTTTAATCAACTATGTCGATGGCGAAAAGCGTTACATCATCGCTCCAAAGAACTTAGAAGTAGGAACGACGATCGAAGCAGGAGAAAAAGCCGACATCAAAGTAGGGAATGCCCTACCGATCATGAATATTCCAGTTGGAACGTTAATTCACAACATTGAATTACGTCCAGGCAAAGGTGGAGAATTAGCACGTAGTGCCGGAAGCTCAGCACAGATCCTTGGACGTGAAGGAAAATACGTCATGATCAGATTATCAAGTGGCGAGCAACGGAAAGTACTTGGTACTTGCTATGCTACCGTAGGAGAGGTTGGAAACGAAGATGCCTCTTTAGTAAGCCTTGGAAAGGCAGGACGCAAACGTCACATGGGAATTCGTCCAACTGTTCGTGGATCCGTCATGAATCCTAACGATCACCCACATGGTGGTGGTGAAGGACGTGCACCAATCGGACGCAAAGGACCAGTTACTCCTTGGGGCAAACCTGCTCTTGGATACAAGACTCGTAACAATAAGAAAACGGATAAATTTATCGTACGTCGTCGTAACGGTAAATAGAAAGGATGATTACAAATGGCAAGAAGTTTAAAGAAAGGACCTTACGTCTTCGGACGCTTATTAAAAAAGGTTCAAGAACTCAATAAATCTGGGAAAAAAGAAGTTATCAAAACATGGTCACGCCGTTCGACAATTTATCCTGATTTTATCGGACACACTTTCGCCGTACATAACGGAAAAGAATTCATCCCAGTTTATGTCACCGAAGATATGGTCGGACACAAATTAGGCGAATTCGCACTCACCCGTAAGTTCGGTGGACATGGCGATAACAAGAAATAGTAAAGACGAGGAGGAAAAAATATGGAAGCAAGAGCAATTGCGAAAATGCAACGCATCTCTCCAATTAAAGCGAGATTAGTCATTGACTTAATCCGTGGAAAGAATGTTAGCGAAGCAATGACGATCCTCTCGAATTTAAACAAAAAGTCAGCAAGAATGATCGAGAAAGTTTTAAATTCAGCGGTTGCCAATGCCGTCAACAACAGCGGTGCAGATCAAAACGCCTTATATGTCAAAGAAGCAAGAGTAGACGCTGGTCCCGTGATGAAACGTCATATGTTTGACTCTCGTTCACACATCGGACACAAAGATAAGAGAACCAGTCACATCGTCATCGTCGTGGCTGAGAAAGACAAGTAAGGAGGTTAGAACATGGGACAAAAGGTAAATCCAAATGGACTTAGACTTGGAATCAATAAGAACTGGGAAGCAAGTTGGTATGCCGAAGGGAAAGATGTTGCTAAGAAGTTAAAAAACGACATCATCATTCGTGAGTATTTTGCGAAGAACCTAAAAGATGCTGGCATTGCTAAAGTTCAAATCGAAAGAAATAACAAACGTTCAGAGATCATCGTCAGTACTTCAAAGCCTGGAATCATGATTGGAAAAGGTGGCGAAGGCATCGAGAAACTCAAGAAGAAGTTATCTACATTAGTAGATGAAAACATTCAGATATCGATCGTCGATATCAAAAAGCCAGACTTAAATGCACAGTTAGTTGCAGATTCAATTGCAAATCAAATCTCAAATCGTGCATCATTCAGAATGGCACAAAAAAGAGCAATCAGAAATACCATGAAAGCAGGTGCGAAAGGAATCAAGACACTCGTATCTGGAAGGTTAAATGGAGCTGATATTGCTCGTAGCGAAGGATATACAGAAGGAACCATTCCATTACATACGTTAAGAGCTGATGTTGACTATGCCTTCAGCGAAGCTGATACCACATTCGGAAAAATTGGTGTCAAAGTATGGATCTACATGGGAGAAATCCTTCCTTCTAAAAATACTAAGGGAGGTAATTAAATATGTTGATACCATCAAGAACGAAATATCGTCGTGTCCATAGATTACCTTACGAAGGAAAGTCACGTGGAAACCGTGAATTAGTAAACGGTGATTACGGATTGATGGCAAAAGAGGGAGCTTGGATTACAGCGAACCAAATCGAGGCCGCTCGTATTGCCATGACGCGTTATATGAAACGTGGTGGAAAAGTATGGATCAATATTTTTCCACACATGCCCCTGACGCAAAAGCCAATCGGAACTCGTCAAGGAAAAGGAAAAGGTAACGTTGAAAAGTGGGTTGCGGTCGTCAAAGAAGGAAAGATCATGTTCGAAATCTCTGGTGTATCAGAGGAAGTCGCACGTGAAGCACTCCGCCTTGCCAGCCACAAACTACCGATTACCACAAAATTTGTAATGAGAGAAAATGGTGGTGACAAGAATGAAGGTTAATGAGATTAGAGACCTAACGACTGAAGAAATCAACGCAAAGTTAATGGAAACCAAACGAGAACTATTTAACCTCAGAATGCAACAAGCAACTGGTAACTTAGAAAAACCTTCAAGAATCAGAGAATTAAGACACACCGTTGCTAGAATGAAGACCGTTTTAAAAGAACGGGCTGGAGAGTAGGAGGGTTACTATGACAGATACGAAAACTCGTGAGTTAGTTGGAACCGTCGTCAGTGCTGCAACCGATAAGACGATCACTGTTAAGATCGAAACGTACAAGAAGCATCCATTATATGGAAAGCGCGTCAAGTACACCAAGAAGTATGCCGTACATGATGAGTCTAACAAGGCCAAAGTAGGGGATGTCGTAAGGATCGTCGAAACAAAGCCGATCTCTAAGACAAAGCACTTCTACTTAAAAGAAATCGTAAAAGAAGCAGTTATTTTATAACTCTTAGGTGAAGGAGGAAAATTTATGGTACAACAAGAAACCCGTTTAAAAGTTGCAGACAACTCTGGCGCAAAAGAATTATTAGTCATTCGTGTGCTTGGAGGAAGTAAAGTAAAAACTGGAAATATCGGTGACATAGTTGTTGGTACAGTGAAAAATGCCACACCTAATGGAACTGTTTCCAAGGGAAAAGTTGTCAAAGCAGTCATCGTAAGAAGTACGTTCGGCGTTCACAGAAGCGACGGAAGTTATATCAAGTTTGATGACAATGCTTGTGTCATCATCAAAGATGACAAGAGTCCAGTCGGAACTCGTGTCTTTGGACCAGTCGCTCGCGAAATTCGTGATAAGGGATACTTCAAGATCGTCTCTTTAGCGAAAGAAGTGCTATAAGGAGGAAATTATGAACTTTAAAATAGGAGATAAAGTCGTCGTAATTGCTGGTTCGAACAAAGGAAAAGAAGGAAAGATCATCAAAGTATTACGGAACGAAAACAAAGTGATCGTCGAAGGCGTTCACATCGTTAAGAAACATCAAAAAGGAAATGGGCAAGAAACAGGTGGCATTCTAGAAATCGAAGCACCAATTCACGCATCAAACGTCATGTTGATCGATCCAAAAAGTAAGAAACCTACGAGAATCGGACATGCAATCGACGAGAAAACGAACAAAAAAATCAGAATTGCAAAAAAATCAAACGAAAAGCTTGATTAGTTGGAAGGAGGGTAATTAGATGAACCGCCTAAAAGAAAAATACTTGAAAGAAATCGTTCCAGAGTTAGAAAAGAAACATGGATACAAGTCAGTAATGGAAGTTCCAAAACTAGAAAAGATCGTCGTCAATATGGGAGTAGGAGATGCGACTAGCAACTCGAAGTTAATCGAAGCTGCAGCAAACGACTTAGCCAAGATCACAGGTCAGAAGCCAGTCATTACCAAGGCCAAGAAATCAATCGCAGGCTTCAAGGTAAGAGAAGGGCAATCAATCGGATGTAAGGTAACGTTACGTGGTGAAAACATGTACAACTTCATGGATAAGTTGATCGCCATCGGACTACCTCGCGTTCGTGACTTCCGTGGTGTTAGCCCACGTGCCTTCGATGGACGTGGAAACTACACGTTAGGAATTAAGGAACAGTTGATCTTCTCAGAGATCGAATATGACGAAGTTGTCAAAGTACGTGGTATGGATATCGTATTCGTAACCACAGCAAAGACGAACGAAGAAGCATATGACTTGTTAAGTGCACTCGGAATGCCTTTTAGAAAGTAATTGGAGGGTAATATGGCAAAGAAAAGTATGATCATAAAAGCTAATCGGAAGCCAAAGTACAAGGTTCGTGCTTACACACGTTGCTCACGTTGTGGAAGACCACACGCTGTCATGAGTGAATTCGGAATCTGCCGTATTTGCTTTCGTGAATTAGCTTACAAAGGACAAATACCAGGGATTAAAAAATCAAGTTGGTAATTTGGAAAGGAGGAGTTATTTATGGCTGTAGTAACTGATACAATTGCAGACATGCTAACGCGTATTCGCAATGCCAATCAAATGCGTTATGAAAGCGTCAGTGTTCCTGCATCAAAACTAAAGTTAGAAGTGGCAAGGATCTTAAAAGAAGAAGGATTCATCGCTGAATACAAATTAGTCAAAGATACCACACAAGGAACGATCGTGTTAACCTTGAAGTACGGAGAGAACAAGCAAAGAGTCATCACTGGACTGAAGAGAATCTCAAAACCAGGACTTCGTGTTTATGCCAAAAAGGGAGAAATTCCGAAGGTTTTAAACGGATTAGGAATTGCAATCATTTCTACTTCAAAGGGAATCATGACAGACAAAGAAGCAAGAAAAGAAAATGTAGGTGGAGAAGTCTTAGCTTACATTTGGTAAAAATGATAAGGAGGTGTCAATATGAGTCGTATCGGAAACAGAAAGATCACAGTTCCAGCTGGTGTTACCGTTACATGTGATGAAGACAAGATTACAGTAACAGGGCCAAAAGGAACACTTAGTACACACACTGACAAGAATATCACGTTAGAACAAAGCGAAAACGTCATTACAGTAACACGTGCCAATGACGAAATTAAGACGAAAGCGATGCATGGAACCATCAATGCCAATGTTAAGAATATGATTGAAGGAGTCACGAGTGGCTTCCAAAAAGCACTTGAAATTATCGGTGTTGGATACCGTTTCAGCATGAAAGGAAACGTCTTAGTGATCAACGCTGGATATTCTCATCCAGTTGAGATGAAAGTTCCAGAAGGGCTTACCGTTACTGTAGAAGGAAATACGGAATTAACGATCTCTGGAATTGACAAGATCAAAGTAGGAGAATTTGCTGCGAACGTTAGGAAAGTTCGTCCACCAGAGCCATATAAAGGGAAAGGAATTCGTTATAAGGATGAACATGTACGTCGCAAAGAAGGAAAGAAAGCTGCAAAATAGTAGGAAGGAGTTAGAATATGATTAAAAAAGAATCTCGTAATAAAATGCGTGAAATCAGACATGCTCGCGTAAGAAGTAAGATCTTCGGTACAACGGAAGTTCCAAGATTATCTGTCTACCGTTCGAATACGGGAATTTATGCTCAGATTATCGATGATGAAACTTCGACGACGCTTGTTTCTGCTTCCTCATTAGATAAAGAATTAAAGCTTACGAATGGTAGTAACGTTGAAGCAGCGAAGGCCGTTGGAAAGCTGATCGCCGACAAAGCGAAGAAAGAAAACATTACGAAAGTCGTGTTCGATAGAGGAGGATATCTCTATCATGGTCGCGTGGAAGCCTTAGCGGATGCAGCACGCGAAAATGGATTAGAATTCTAATAGGAGGGTAATATGCAAAATAGAAAAACGGACCCTAAAGAGAAACTTTTAGAGGAATTAGTCGTTGAAATCAAAAGTGTTACCAAGGTTAACAAAGGTGGTCGTCAACGTCGTTTCTCAGCATTAGTTGTCGTAGGGGATAGAAAAGGTAGTGTTGGTCTTGGAATTGGGAAAGCAGCGGAAGTACCTGATGCCATAAAAAAAGCCATTCAAGCTGCCAATAAGAATATGATCAAAGTCCACTTGATCGACGGAAGAACAATTTCACATGAAATGATTGGTACTTCTGGAGCAGCCAGAGTTATGTTAAAACCTGCGCAGGCTGGTACTGGAATTATTGCTGGTGGAGCTGTTCGTGCCGTTTTGGAATTAGCCGGAATCCACGATATCGTCTCAAAATCACTTGGAGCAAGAACGAAGTTAAATATGGCAACTGCTACGATGAATGCATTAAAAGCAATTAAGACACCTGAAGAGGTTGCACGTCTTCGTGGAAAAACAGTAGAGGAGATTTTGAAGTAAGATGAAATTACATGAATTAGAAAAAAATATCGGTGCTACCAGTCCAAAGAAACGTGTTGGACGCGGTGGTGCAAGTGGATTAGGTAAAACAAGTGGTCGCGGAGAAAAAGGACAGAAAGCTCGTAGTGGTGGACATGTTCGTGCTGTCTTCGAAGGTGGACAGTTACCGTTATATCGTCGTCTTCCAAAGAGAGGATTTACGAATGCAGAGTTCAAGACAGAGTATGCTGTCATCAACCTAGACGATCTCAATCGTTTCGAAAATGGGCAAGTAGTAACACCTGCACTATTAAGAGAAACAGGGCTCGTCAAGAAACAATTATGTGGAATTAAAGTACTCGGAAATGGTAAGTTAGAAAAGAAACTTACGATTCAAGCTAACAAATTCTCAAAAAATGCATTAGAAAAGATCAATGAACAAGGAAGTAAAGCAGAGGTGATCTAATATGTTTTCCACTCTAAAACAGTTATTTTCACCTACGAATAAAGATTTACGTCATCGAGCATATTTTACGTTGTTCGTACTTGCGATCTTCATCATAGGAACGTTCATTAGAGTTCCGGGAACAAGCGATCTTACGAGTGACATGGGATTTTTGGAACTGATCAACATCATGGGTGGTGGAGCGCTTAAGAATTTCTCCATCTTTGCCCTAGGAGTCATGCCTTACATTACGGCATCGATCATCATGCAGTTATTGCAGATGGACATCGTTCCATATTTCTCGGACTTGTCAAAACAAGGTTACGTCGGAAGACAAAAATTGAATCAGATCACGAGGTATATGGGAATTGCGTTTGCATTCATTGAAGGATATGCCTTCTCATTTGCAACGCTAGGAAAGACGGGGTCTATCGTCGAGTACCTCTACATCTCATTAGTTTTAACCGCAGGAACAGCCTTCCTGTTATGGTTAGGTGATCAGGTGACACAGAAAGGATTAGGCAATGGTATCAGTATGATCATCATGGCTGGTATCATCGCTACACTTCCACAGATGTTCATTGAAGCGTTCACGAGTTTAGTAAAGTTTACAGGAGCACAGGAAGTAGCGCTTGGCATAGTTGAATTCTTACTGTTCGTCATTGTCTATTTAGTCATCGTCGTAGGAGTCGTCTTCATTCAAGAATCAGAACGACGAATTCCAATTCAATATGCAAATAAGTCAACGGTTGGATTTAATTCACAACAGTCATTTATGCCATTTAAGATCAACGCATCAGGTGTGATGCCAGTCATCTTCGCTTCGAGTTTGATTTCTATTCCAGGGATCATCGCTCAGTTTGTGAACAATGAAGGATATACGTTGTTCGTGCAAAAGTATTTGAATTATACGACGCCTGTAGGGTTTCTCATCTATATTGTATTGATTTTCCTCTTCGGATATCTTTACACGTTCATTCAGATGAAGCCAGAAGAGTTAGCGAAGAACCTTCAGGAAAGTGGCGGCTACATTCCAGGAATTCATCCAGGAAAGGAAACAGAAAAGTACGTAAAGCAAGTCTTAACGCGTCTATCTGTGTTCGGTTCTTTATTCCTAGCAATAATCGCTGCCTTACCGATCTTGTTTGCTAAGTTCTCGACGTTACCAACGACCGTTACGATTGGTGGTACAGGATTATTGATCGTCGTAGGAGTCGCATTAGAAACCTATAAACAGCTGGAGGGAAGCTTGCTTGCTAGAAACTACAAACAGGCTTACACGAGGCGATGAAGAATATCATTTTCATTGCTCCTCCTAGCGCGGGGAAAGGGACATATGCTTCTTACTTATCTAAGAAATATGGCATTCCACACATCTCGATTGGGCAAGCCTTAAGAGAGGTTGCGAAGCGCCAAGATGAATTAGGACGTTACGTTTTAGAAGCGATGTCCCATGCCGAACTCATTCGAGATGACTTAGTCTATCAAGTCTTAGAAGAACGTCTCAGTCAAAAAGATTGCAAACAGGGTTACATCTTAGACGGGTTTCCAAGAACGATCGAGCAGGCAGTAGCCTACGGGAGATTACTGAAAAAGCTCAAGAGAGACTTAGGAAAAGTCATCGTGATCGACGTTGATGAAGAAGTACTTGCCAAACGAGTAACAGGAAGAAGAACGTGTGAAAAGTGTGGAGCCATCTACAATCTCAACTTAGAAGAGAGCATGCCAAAAGACTCATCTACTTGTGATGAGTGTGGTGGAAAACTCTTACAGAGACCAGATGACAACTTAGAGACGTTCGAGGCACGTTATCACGATTATCTCGAAAAAGAAAAGGCGCTCATTGACTATTATGAACAAAAAGGTGTATTATATCATCTCGATGGAAATCAGGAGAAAGAGACTTGCTTAAAAGAACTCGAGCGAATTCTTGCAGACAAAGATCCCAGATGAATACGTACACAAGAAATAGAACGACCCAAAAAGGAGAGTGTATCGATGGCAAAAGAAGATATAATCGAAATTGAAGGAAAGGTCTTAGAGATCATTCCCGGTGGTAAATTCAAAGTTCAACTAGAAAATGGACACATTGTGGAAGCTCACGTTTCTGGTAAAATACGAATGAATTACATTCGCATCTTACCGGGGGATACCGTAATGATCGAATTATCGCCGTATGATTTAACACGTGGGCGTATAACCTATCGAAAATAATAGGAGGTAATAATATGAAAGTAAAACCATCAGTAAAGAAAATGTGTGCAAAATGTAAGATTATCAGACGCAAAGGACGCGTTATGGTAATTTGCGAAAATCCAAAGCACAAACAGAGACAAGGTTAATAGGAGGTGTATTTATGGCACGAATTAAAGGTGTAGATATTCCAAACGACAAACATTTAGTAATTTCTTTGACGTCTATCTATGGAATTGGAAGAAACTTAGCTTATACGATTGCAAAGGATGCGAAAGTTGACCCTGAAAAGAAAGTATCAGAGTTAGATAACGATGAGTTAGCACGCGTTCGTGACGAAGTGGCAAAGTACTTAACAGAAGGTGACTTACGTCGTGAAGTTAACATGAACATCAAGACGAAGATGGAGATCAATTCTTATGAGGGAACTCGTCATAAGAAAGGACTTCCAGTAAGAGGTCAGAGAACAAACCGTAACGCTCGTACGCGTAAAGGTAGAGGTAAGACAGTAGCAAATAAAAAGAAAGCTTAATATTTTGTGAAAAGGAGGTATACTTATGGCTTATAAGACAAGAAAGAGAAAAGTAAAGAAGAACATACCTGAAGGTGTTGCGCATATTCATTCGACGTTCAATAATACGATTACGACGATTACCGATAAAGAAGGTAACGCCATCAGCTGGGCATCGAGTGGTGCTTTAGGGTTCAAAGGGAGTAAGAAGTCAACTCCATTTGCTGCAGGAGTTGCTGCTGAGGCTGCTGGAAAAGCTGCTTATGATCTTGGGATGCGTAAAGTTGAAGTATTCGTAAAAGGTCTTGGACCTGGACGTGAAACGGCAATTCGTTCGTTACAGACTGCTGGATTAGAGATCACAGCTATCAATGATGTTACACCAATTCCACACAATGGATGTCGTCCACCAAAACGTCCACGCGGCTAATAATGAGGGAGGTTAGTAACATGTTACAATTTGAAAAACCAGTTTATAAGATTACCGATTATGTAGAGAATAATTTCTATGGAAAGTTTGAATTAGAACCACTTGAGAGAGGATTTGGAATGACGATGGGAAATGCCCTTCGTCGAGTGATGTTATCATCACTTCCTGGTTCTGCGATCACGACCGTCAAGATTGATGGTGTGATGCATGAATTCCAAACGATCGATGGTATTTTAGAAGATGTCACTTCCATTATTTTGAATTTAAAGGATGTCGTCGTCAAGAATCATTCTGAAGAAACGAAGACCATTCGTCTTTCTAGTAAGACGGAAGGACCAGTTACGGCCGGTATGATCGAACATGATACGGATATCGAGATCATCAATCCTGACAAAGTGATTGCGAATATTGCAAAGGGTGGAGCCCTTAATATGGAAATGACGGTGACGAATGGTCGCGGTTATGTTCGTAGTGAGGAAGTAAAGAAGCAATTAGACAATAAGAAAGTTGGCGTCATAGCGATGGATGCGTTATATTCACCAATTGAGCGAGTTTCTTATGAAGTAGAAGATGCTCGGGTCGGGCAGAATGAGAACTATGATAAGTTAGTGTTAGAGGTATGGACAAACGGTTCTGTGAAGCCAGAAGAGGCTGTTGCCCTCGCTTCTCGTATTTTGATTGAGCACTTTAACTTATTGACAGACTTAAGCAAAATCGCTGATGTTACAGGTCTGATGATTGAGAAGACCGAAGATCCAAAGACGAAAGCACTTGAGACTTCAATCGAAGATTTGGACTTCTCAGTTCGCGCTTACAACTGCTTAAAGCGTGCTGGAATTCACACATTACAGGATTTAGTCAATAAGAGTGAAACCGATATGATGAAAATTCGTAATTTAGGAAAGAAATCACTCAAGGAAGTATTAGATAAGATCAAAGAGTTAGGTCTGATCTTACGTGATGAAGATTAGTAAGAAGGAGGAAACAACGTGGCATATAGAAAATTAGGACGCACTTGCAAACACAGAAAGAGCATGCTTGGAACACTTACGAAACAACTGATCTTAAATGAGTCAATCGTAACGACGGAAACGAGAGCAAAAGAAGTTCGTAAGTTCGCCGAAAAGATGGTTACGTATGCAAAGGACGGAAGTCTTGTTGCACGTAGAAAAGCCCTTGCAATGGTTCATAACGACAAAGCAGTCGTTACCAAAGCTTTCGATGTTTTAGCAAAGCGTTATGAAAATCGCAATGGTGGTT
>CAZJUW010000004.1:9146-16562 GCA_964549325.1 uncultured Muribaculaceae bacterium | reverse complement strand
GTACCCAAGTGACTATGCCTATACCTATGGCTTAGGAGTAGATACAGTATGTGATGAAGACATATATTACTGTTACAGCTATAAAGGTGCAACACCTAGCAGTGGCTGGTTATATAACAGTGCTTACCAGTGGACCTTGTCGCCGGAATCTGACAGCGAGCGTAACGTGCTCCGTGTGTACTCTACCGGCCGTCTCGACGGCAACAGCGGCACGCACAACACGTACGAGATCCGGCCAGTCGTATATCTGAAATCGGATGTTTTAATTATTAGTGGCGATGGGACGGCAGATAATAAATATGTATTTAAATAGGTTTTGAAACGAAGCACAATCCTTAATTTCAACTTTATCAGAGCAAGCAATTGCTCTTTTTACTTGATTGTTTTGTTCATTTGAAAACCTCGACTCCTAATAGAATCGAGGTTGCTCTTTTTACATCATATACATGTTGTTTCCGCTATTGTTCGTTGACGTCATGTTCATGTTGTCATTATACGGTGTTGGTGTTTGAAATGATTGTTCTAAACGGTTGACTCGGAACTCTAATCTACGTATTTGACGTTCTAAATGATTCACTTGATTTTCAAGATTGTTCGTATTATTCTGACAATTACAGTTTCCCTGATTTCCTCCCCACATTGGTGGAAAGAAGAAAGGCATTTGATTCATAAACATCCTCCTTTAATCGTTTTATTATATGCGATTGGTTTTGTTTGTGTTATCATGGTAGTGGTGAAATGATGAGATTACGAAATATAAAAAACAAGGAAGATATTTTGAAGATGAGTCCATACTTGATTGATCAGTATGATGAGAAAACCTTTCCCAAAGAGCAACCGCTTTATGTAGAAATCGGCATGGGAAAAGGCAAATTCTTGATTGAGAATGCTTTATTGCATCCAAAGATCAACTATTTAGGAATCGATAAATTCGACAATGTCCTAGCTAGGGCCCTTCCTAAAATTCCAGAAGGATTAGAAAACATTCGGATTTTGCGAATGGATGCTAGTAAAATTGAGGAGCAACTTTCCTCCTCTGTTGACCAAATTTATTTAAACTTTTCGGATCCATGGCCTAAGAAGAGGCATGCGGAGCGAAGACTTACGAGTCCCAGTTTCTTAAAACGGTATGAGCATATCTCTAAGGGCGATGTCCGTTTACACTTCAAGACAGATAATCGACCACTCTTTGAATACTCCTTATTTTCTTTTTTAGAAGCAGGGTATCATCTTGATGAACTGTCACTTGATCTTCATCATAGTGGATTAGAAGGAATTATTACGACAGAGTATGAAGAAAAATTTGTCAAATTAGGGCATCCTATTTACTATGCCGTTGTCAGTAAAAAAAGTGTCCATTAAAAGAAAATATTTTTCTTTGATAGGAATTTTGCTATAATATTATAGAGTAGGTGGAATATGAAAAGAAGACTGATCGTACTCTCCATCTTGCTTACGTTGGTTTTCACGACAGGATGTGAAATTAAAAAAGTAGATAATGAGAGCATCGAGGCAATTCTCGATACCGTCTTACTACAGGAACACGACCTATCGAATACGGCTTTTGAAGGGTATAAGTATTACCTACCAAGGGGAATGACTTTACGAAGCAAGACAGATTACAATGCACAACTTACGTATCTTAACCAATCGTTATATCTTTATGTCGATGTGATCGCTTATTATCATAAGGCAGAGAACACTTATCAAGAAAAGGATAGTGCTTATTACTCAAAAGTGATCGAGAACGATGAGAAAAGTGGTTACTTAGAGATCAATGAGGTAGAGGATAAGTACTTCGTTGAACTGATGTACAACTATGCCAAAGTAGAAGCTTATGTCGAAAAGAAAGACCTCAAGGACACACTGACAGAGATGTGTTATGTGCTTTCTTCGATTCAGTATCAAGATAAGGTTCTAGCGACACTCGTTGGAAATAATGTCTTGAACTATGAAGAGGAAACGTTCAATATCTTTACGTCGAAGAGTGAAGAGACGGATTTCATCGAATACGTCAAAGAGTACGATGTTTATTACGATAAAAACGACGAACTTCCACAGGAAGACTTGATTGAACCGCTCGAAGATACCGAACTTAACAATGAAAAATAGAGGTGAGCAGAATGAAACTATTCGATAAACTGAAGAATGCTTTATTTGAAGAGGAATATGTCGAAGTAGAGGAGAAACCAAAGAAGAAGGAAGTCAAAAAAGAGGTTAAGAAGGACAAGCCAATTGCCAAGAAGATTGAACTTCCAAAACGGGATGAAAAGCCTATCATTGTGGAGACACCTAAGGAGGAACCGGTTTCTGATCGAGAGTTACTTCAGCCAGAGAAGAATTTCCGCTTCCCATTAGAGTTAGATGATGATGACTTTGTAGAACAACCAATCATGGATCAAAAGCAACCTTCAAAGCCGAAAGAAGAAGTAAAACCACTTCCACCAAAGCGAGAGGAAAAACGACACGATAACTTATATCATGTTGAACAACCATCATTCCATGAGACTTCGAAACCGCTTTATGAAAAGAAAGAAGAAAAGAAAGTTTTCCGCCCATCTCCAGTGATCTCGCCTGTATATGGGGTCTTAGATAAGAACTATCGCAAGGAAGAAATCGTTTCTAAACGAGATGCCACGTCGCGTAGCAGTTACGCTTCGAATCATTTGGATTTAGATGCGGTTCGCAACAAAGCCTATGGTGACTTGACGAATGATATGGGACTTGCCATGACGGAAGAAGAAAAGCGTCAGGAAGAGGATCAGAAGATCTTTGATGAAGTTGCAAAGCCTGCCGAAGAAAGTCTTTTAGTCGATATGCGAGATGATGATACGACACCTGCCGTCGATAAAGTAACGGTTGGAGATGCGGAAGAATATTTTAATGATTTAGGGTTACAATATAATGTGGATTATAAAGATGCGAGCAAAGAACGTGCAACTGGTCGTCGTGTGAATTTACATCACGATGAGGTAGAAGAAAAACCACAAGAAGAGAAAGAAGAAACACAAGATGTGTCTAGTGATGATAATCTCTTTGATCTCATCGATTCGATGTATGAAGAAAAGGAGAAAGGGGAATAGTAAATGGAATTTTTAGAAGCATTTTTACCAATTTTACTGTATATACTAGGTATTGTACTGATGGTCGTCTTCATCATATTAGGAGTGAAATTGATTGCCACAGTTGATAGGGCGAATGCAATCATGGATGATGTGGAAGGCAAGTTACAAACATTAAATGGAATATTCAAAGCAATCGATCATGTGAAACATACGACAGAGTTCGTGACGGATCGCATCATCAATGGTGTGACTAGTATCGTCGATAAAATTTTTAGAAGAAAGAAAGAGGAGGATTTTGAAGATTATGAGTAAAGAAAACAAAAGTGGACTTGGAAAATTCGTCTTAGGTGCGGCCGTTGGTGCAGGACTTGGATTGTTATTTGCACCAAAGAGTGGCAAAGAAACGAGACGTGACCTTAAGTGCAAGTTCGATGAACTATTAGGAAGAGTGAAGGAGCTTGACAAGGACGACGTGAAAGAAGCGTTTGAAAAGAAAGTCAAAGAGATTAAGTCTGCCTTAGCGGATCTTGATCGTGAAAAGGTTTGGGAGATTGCTAAAGAGAAAGGCAACCAGATCAAAGAAAAATGTAATGAATTAGTAGATCTTGCCATCGACAAGGGAACACCGATCGTAAGAGATGCTGCGGAAGAAGTAAGACAGAAGAGTATTCAAGTCGTAAAAGGTGTTCTCAATAAACTTGAGCATGCTGGTGCGCAAGAAGAAACAACTCATAAAAGGGGACGTAAGAAGCTAGAAAAGTAAGCATCAAGCTTGCTTTTTCTGGTATGTTAGCCGTTTGACGATTGCTTGGGAATATGTTATAGTAAATTTATCATTTTCGAGGAAATGTGTGAAGTAACGATTCTTTTTGAAAGAAGAGACTTTGTGGTTGCTGGAAACAAAGCAAACGGGAATTCGTAAATTACGCACGGGGAGAAAATCGTTGACGGCGTTAACGTGGCTAAGTGCACAAGTAATTGTGAATTAAGGTGGTACCGCGATCATTTCGTCCTTAAAGATGAAGTGGTCGCTTTTTTTGAAAGGAGGAGTCTATGGAACTCAATCACTATATTGACCATACCAATTTAAAGGCCTATGCGAAAGAGGAGGATATCAGAAAATTATGTGAGGAGGCCAAAGCTTATCATTTTGCCTCTGTTTGTGTACATCCTTATTATGTTTCGCTTGCCCATCATTTGTTAGAAGATACGGATGTTGCCGTTGGTACCGTAATTGGCTTTCCACTTGGACAGAATAAGACTTCTATTAAAGTAGAAGAGGCAAAACTGGCGATAGAAGATGGTGCTTCCGAACTCGATATGGTGATTAATCTTGCAGCTTTAAAGGACGGAAACGATTCCTATGTGAAGGAAGAGATCACTAAACTTCGTGAAGTAACGCAAGGGTATATTTTAAAGGTGATTATAGAGACTTGTTACTTAACAGAAGAAGAAATTGTAAAGATGACAGAAATCTGTAACGAAACAGGGGTTGATTTCATTAAGACTTCCACTGGTTTTGGAATTGGTGGTGCGACGGTAGAAGATGTTTGTTTGCTGAACGATCATCGAAATGATTTCTTGCAGATCAAAGCTAGTGGTGGTATTCAAACAAAAGAAGTTGCATCTCAATTGATAAAGATGGGTGCCTCTAGAATTGGTACCAGTCATGGAATTACTATTGTAGAAGGGAAGAAGGAAGAATGAAGTTTTATGATGAATTAAAATGGAGAGGTTTAATCAAAGACGTTTCTAGTGATGATTTAGAAGAGAAAATAAATGCAGGAGGGATGACTTTTTATTGGGGAACGGATCCTACTGCCGATAGTATGCATCTAGGCCATTTTTCATCTTTGCTTATGGCAAAGCGCTTAGAGATGGCAGGACACCATCCTATTATTTTAGTAGGTGGAGCGACCGGTATGATTGGAGATCCTAGACCTACAACAGAACGTGCGATGATCTCAAAGGAAGAGGTAAAAAAGAATTTTGAAGGAATCAAGAAGCAAATTGAGGATCTTTTTGGTTATGAGGTCGTCAATAATTATGACTGGTCTAAAGAGATCAATTTCATTGATTTTTTGCGTGATTATGGCAAGTATTTCAATGTCAATTACATGCTAGATAAGGACATTATCAAAAGACGGTTAGATACGGGAATTACTTATACGGAATTTTCTTACATGATCATGCAAGCCTTAGACTTTGAATATCTTTATCGAACGAAAGGCTGTGTGATGCAAGCAGCTGGACAAGATCAATGGGGAAATATCACAGCTGGAGTAGAACTGATCCGTAAGAAGTTGGGTAAAGAAGCCTATGCCTTTACGATGCCCTTAGTCACTGACAAAGCTGGGAAAAAGTTTGGTAAGAGTGAAGGGAATGCACTTTGGTTAGACCGAAACAAGACCTCCAGTTATGAACTTTATCAATTTTTGGTGAATGTGGAAGATGAAATGGTGATTGATTATTTGAAGATTTATACATTCCTTTCCAAAGAAGAAATCGAAAAGATCGAAGCAGAACATAAGCTTCATCCAGAACTTCGTCTTGCTCACAAAACTTTGGCCAAAGAAATCATCACTTTCTTGCATGGAGAGGAAGGTTATCAAGAAGCACTTCGAATTACAGATGCCTTATTTTGTGGAGACACACGTAATTTAACCAACCACGATATCGAGATTGCTTTCAAAGGCTTTCCAACGGATACCTTAAAAGAGGAAGAAAACATCGTTGATTTTCTAGTGAACCATGGCATTGTCAGTAGTAAACGAGAAGCCCGTGAATTTATTGGGAATGGTTCGATTACGATCAATGGGCAAAAAGTGACCGATTTAGAATTCATTGTTTCAAAAAGTGTAGCATTAGGACAGAAATATGTCATTACGCGTCGTGGAAAGAAAAAATACTACGTTGCTGTATTTGAAGATTAAAAAGGAAACATCAAGCTTGGTGTTTCCTTTTCCATGTCTCAATTCGCTCTAATTGTTCTTTGAACTTTTCTTCTTTTCCCTGACTTGTTGGGCGGTAGTAGTGTTTTCCTTTTAAATTATCAGGTAGACATGTCATATTTGTAAGTTTTTCCTCAGTATCGTGTGCATATTGGTATCCTTCTCCATAATGAAGATCCTTCATCAGCTTCGTAGGAGCATTGCGAAGATGTAATGGCACAGGTTCACTTATCATCTCTTTGGCATCCTTCTTCGCTGTTTCATAAGCAACGTAAAGTGCATTTGATTTTGGGACTAACGAAAGATAGGTGACTACTTCGGTCAGATTGACATTGCATTCTGGAGGTCCAATGAAGTGACAAGCTTGATAACAGGATACAGCAAGCGGCAAGGCATTGCTGTCCGCTAATCCTACATCTTCACTGGCAAAACGAATGAGTCTTCTTGCAATATACAAAGGATCCTCACCGGCTTCTAACATTCTTGCAAGCCAGTAGATCGCTGCTTGAGGATCACTGTTTCGCATGGATTTATGTAAGGCTGAGATCAGATTGTAGTGTTCCTCCCCATTTTTATCGTAGAGGAGTGATTTTTTGCTGATACACTGCTCGAGGGTTACTTTGCTGATGATCGTTTCATTTTTCTTTTTCTCACCATTTAAGATGGCCATCTCTAACGTATTGAGTGCCGTTCTGGCATCCCCATTTGCGAACGTTGCGATCGCTTCTAAGATCCCGTCTTCTAACGTGATCTTTTCTTTCCCAAACCCTTCCTCAGAATGCACTGCCCGGTCTAACAGTTTTACAATATCATTTGTCTCCAGCACCTGTAGAACGAACACCTTACAACGAGAAAGCAAAGCGGAGTTGATTTCAAACGAAGGATTCTCCGTGGTTGCGCCAATTAAAATGATACTCCCTCGTTCCACGAATGGTAAGAAGGCATCTTGTTGGGCTTTGTTAAACCGATGGATTTCATCCACGAAGAGGATCGTCTTTTCTCCAAGACGGCGATTTTCTTCCGCCTGGTTCATAACTTCTTTGATCTCTTTGATCCCGCTTGTCACGGCACTGAATTCGATGAACGTCGACTTCGTCTTTTTGGCAATGATCTGCGCTAATGTCGTCTTGCCTACACCTGGTGGCCCCCAGAAGATCATCGAGGTGACTAAGTCTTTATCGATTAAATTGCGTAATACTTTTCCTTCCCCTAGAAGATGACTTTGACCTACAAACTCTTCTAGCCTACTCGGACGCATTCGACTGGCGAGAGGTTTTTGATTATTTTCAAATAAACTAGATTGATACATCGTATCACCTCAAAAGTATTATATCACGTTTCGAACAGAAGTTCTATACTTGTCTTATGGTTTCTACTTGCCCTCTTTCAATCGTGATGAT
>CAZJUW010000004.1:0-9136 GCA_964549325.1 uncultured Muribaculaceae bacterium | reverse complement strand
CATCGGCATAGCGTTCGAAAGAGCTTTCTCTAGTTACCAATAAGATAGTGTGATCTTTCTTTAATTTGCGAAGCATTTTAAAAACTCTTCGTTGGATGATCGGATCCAACAGTTCAATCGCCTCGTCAAACATCATGATTTTCGTATTTGCAAGTAAGATTCTAGCAATTCCTAAAAGTTGCTTGAGGGAGGACGAAATATTCGTTCCCTGTACGTTTAACATTGTATCATATTTATCTTTTAACGCTAAAATTTCATCATGAATTCCTAATAACCTGCATACTTCTTTTATCTTTTCCTGATCCTTTTCGACCATTTCTAAGTTTTCTAAGATCGTTCCGCGAAAGAATCTTGCTTCCTTTTTTACGAGACTGACCATATGAGAATACGTCACTTGATTGATGGCGTGAATTTCGTAGTCATCGATCGTAATGCGTCCCTCATGTGGATCATTAAACTTCATCAACAAATCGCAGATTCCGCTTTTTCCACTGCCACCAGGTCCTGTGATCATCGTGATGGTATGAGGCTTTATTTCAAGATCAAGATGATTTAAGATTGGGTCAGTTCGGTAGCCATAGAGGACGTGATAGAAGCGAATTCTACCGTCGAATTCATTCATTGGAATCTGTGGTTTCTGTTCTAGAACCTTGCTATGCTCAAAGATTTTATGAAGTCGTCCTAAAGAAACTTTCAAAGTTCGAAATTCGACGTTTACTGTCGTGATCATGCTGAAGTTATCGATGATCTTTTGATAATAATTGTAGATGATCAAGAGAATGCCTACTTCCATCGTTTTCTTTTCGACTTCAAAGATAACGAAGAAAAGGAGTATCAAGCGAAAGACATCGATGATCGCAAGCGATAAAATCTGATTTCCGTTGAAAGCGAGGTTATAATGTTTACTTGCCGTGAGATAATTCTGGTTGTTTTCCTCCACCTTTTCTTTGATCTTAGGAAAGACGTGGAACCCTTTGATTTCTTTCATACCGAGGAAGACTTCGTGCAGAAGCTCTGTCTTTCGGTCTAGTTCTTCTTTTTGCTTTCGGTTTTTTAACTGAATCCGTTTGCCACTACTTAAGACGAATAATAAGACAAGAACGGAAAGAACGACCGTGATTAGGAAAAGGTAAAAGTTCAGTTGATAGAAGTAAACATAGATGAAGACAAATTCCGCAATCTGTACGACGCGTAAGACGGCATTCGAGAAGAAACTGGCGATCACATCGATGTCACTATTCATGATGTTACTGTATTCTCCTAGTTGAAACCGTGACAGACTGAAACTGGAATTTTGATAGGTCGTCGAAAGGGCGATGAGAGAGTATTTTTCATAGAGCCGATTATAAAGATTGTAATAAGTGACTTGATTTAGGTATTCACAGATTCGTTCAAAAATCGTCAAAATGATTGAGATGGCAATGTAGCGATTGGCCAAGTTGCTCTGTCTTTGTGTAACGGCATCGATGATACTACTCAAAAGAAGTGGAAGGATCAAAAGCGAGATACGTACGAGTAACGAAAACAAAAGTTTCCATAAAAACTCTTTCTTGGTTTCCTTTAGAATTTGTAACGATGCTTTTTGCAAGTTTTTTTCTGCCATGTGATTCACCCTTCTTAGTATGTCTCATTTGCTTGAAATTAACGGTAAAAAATGGTACGATCATATTGTTGTTTTAAAGTAGGTGGAAGAATGAAAACAAAGAGGAAAAAGAGGCCAAACGCAAAGTCTAAATTAGGACGCATTATCAAGTGGGTGTCCGTCTTCTGTATTGCCATTATCTTTGTAGAAGTCTGTTATATGGTCGTGGTTCATTTTAAACGGGAAAGTAAGATTTCTCACTTTGATGGACTCAATCAAGTCGTATCGGTTGAGGATGGCTACATTGGGGCAGGTAGTAGCGACTTTTATGGACGACTTGGATATAAGAATGAAGAACGCTATGAAAAAGCACGCCTTGCCTTCTATGATGAGAATTTTAATCTGACTTGGGAGAAGGTATACCAAAAAGGGTACAATACGACATTTTATTCTGTTGCGAAAGTGAAAGATGGTTACGTTGCCGTCGGGAGCGGGGAGTTTACAGAAGATCAAAATCAAGATAGTTTACGTGATGCGTTGATCGTGAAATATGATTTATTAGGAAACGAAGTGTGGGCAAAGCAAGTTCAAGTGATCAGCAATGCAAAATTTATGAAGGTGAAAGCCTTAGATGACGGCTTTTTGGTCGCAGGTCAAAGCCTCTTTGCACCGATGGATTTAGGTGTCAGCGAAGGAGGTGGCGCGCTTCTCATCAAGTATGACCTTGACGGTAACGAAGTATGGCGCGATAATTATGGTGGTTCCAAGTCGGCAATCTATAACGATTTTGTCATTTTAGAAGATGCTTATTATGCCGTCGGTAAGGATGCTTACAATACAGGAATCTTGGTAAAATACGATGTCGATGGTACGCGCGAATGGGTCAAAAACTATAGTTATACAGATAAACTTGGTTTTAGTAGCATTCTCGAAAAAGAGGGAGAACTTTATATTGTTGGCGGTCAGATGAAAGATTCGGAAACGGATAACTTAGACTCGTTAGGGCTCTTCGTAAAATATGACCTTGATGGGAAAATGCTACTAGAAAGAACGTATCAAGGCACTCTGATAGAACGTTACAACCGGATGGCCTTTGATCATGATGGAAACTTAATTGTTATAGGTTATACTGGTGTCAAAGATCAAACGGAATCAACGGCGACTTTAAATGTGTTTCATTATAATGGACTTCTGGTAAAGTATGACCAAAATGGACAGGAAGTGTACGTAAAAGAGATCGGTGGAACGGGCGATGATTACTTTAACGACATTCTGATACTAGATGATAAGTATGTTGTACTTAGCTATACGAATTCTAAAGATCGTGATTTGAAAGGAATTGGTAATGGCAAGGATTTTCATGAGCATTTTATTTCGTTCGATACTCAGGGAAAAATCAACCAGATACGATAAAGGCTAGATAAGCCTTTTTACTTTGCCCAAAACAAAAAGACCAAATGGTCTTACTTGTTATAGAATTCAACGATCATTGACTCGTTGATATCCGCATTGAGTTCATTTCTTTCCGGAAATCTTACGTAAGTTCCTTCTAGTTTTCCTTCATCGAAAGAAACAAATTCGACGCGTTTCGTTACCTTTTCCAAAGACTCTTTGACAACTTTCATCTCTTTCGCCGAATCTTTTAGACCAACGACGTCACCCGTTTTTACGCGATAAGATGGGATATCTACTTTCTTGCCATTGACGGTTACATGTCCGTGGTTCACTAACTGTCTTGCCCCACGACGTGTCGTTGCAAAGCCCATACGATAAACTAGGTTATCAAGACGTGACTCTAAAAGTCTTAGGAAGTTCACACCGTGGATACCCTGCATCTTCGCAGCTTCATCGAACGTTTTACGAAACTGTCTTTCATTTAAGCCGTACATGAAGCGAACTTTCTGCTTTTCTTTTAGTTGAACGCTGTAGTTCGATGGCTTTCCCTTTCTAGCGTTTCCATGTTGTCCTGGTCCATAAGGACGACGCGCTAATTCTTTTCCTGTCTCGCTGATCGAAAACCCGACGCGGCGAGCACGTTTGTGTTCTGGCCCTGTATATCTTGCCATACTTTTCCTCCTTCTACATTTCACCGAAAGATGTACTTTCCAAAGAGGCAGGGAGTCTTTCAGATGCTTTCGCTTCACAGCAAAAAGTTACTTATCATTTTCAAAAGACACGTTGCTTCTTCTCAAGTCATGCTGTTCAAGTAAATATGCAGATATATTTTATAACATCATTTTATGTTTCGTCAAGTAGAAAGAGATCAATTTGTGAGTCTATAAGGGGTAGTGTGATTTGACCAAACGAAGCTTAAAGTCCTTTTCTTTTGCACAAAAGGGACTAGTAAAGGACTTCCTATTTGTGATAGAATGGTTCTAGAATAGGGTGGTGAAAATAGATGCCAGGACCAATCTTTATCACATGTTTTGTTGGATTGATTGTGATCATTATCATCATCATTTTAGTCGTGGCTCTTATGAAGAAACAAGGGAATTATTATCGCACTGTTCGTAGTGACTTAGAGCGTGATCGAAACTTAATTTCGGGCCTTCCTGTTGCAAATGAGCTTTCTAAGGTGGAACCTGTCGTCAGCAATGATCAAATGGAAGAAAAGTTCAAATCATGGCAGGAACGCCACCAACGGGTACTATCAGAGAAACTTCCTGAGATCGACGATATGTTAATTACACTTGATACGACGATTGAGCAAAAACATTTTAAGGAGTGTCGGGAGCAGATCGCGAAGATCGAAGTAGAACTTGCCAAAAACCAAGGGACAGTCGATTTGCTTCTTTCGGAAATTCAAGAGATTACCTTAAGTGAAGAAAAATATCGTAGTATCGTTACGAAACTAAAGACAAAGTATCGTGAACTATCCAATCAGTATCAAGATCATAAAGAGGAATATGGCGATGTACGAGATGCCATTGACTTACAGTTTGAAAATATAGAAAAGCGTTTTATGGATTTTGAAAAAGCGATGGAAAAAGGGGAGTACAACGAGGTTGTTCACATCGTGAAAGCGATCGATACGATGGTTGATCACATGGGCATCATCGTCGATGAGATTCCAGATTTATTCCTACTTGCAACCCAGTTTATTCCAAGACGGATTACGCAGATCAAAGAAACTTATCAGAAGATGGTAGAGGAAGGCTATCCTTTAGAGTATTTAAATATTGATTATAACTTAGAAGAGTCAGATAAGAATGTGAAAAGCATTTTGGATCGTATTCGCGTTTTGAATCTAGTAGATTGCATGTTTGAATTAAAGACGATTTTAGACTATTTAGATTCTCTTTTTAACGATTTTGAGAAGGAACGCTTGAGTCGTAAGGTCTATGATGAGATCGATCGAGATTTCCATACGAAGCTTAACAAAACGCGAAAAATCGTGCGAGATATCTACAAACAGTTGGATCATATGAAGGAAAACTACGATTTGACAAAAGAAGAGTTGGCGGAAGTGGACGAGGTCAACAAGAAGTTAATTGCGATTTATGACAGTTATAAGATGTTATGTGGACAAGTAAAGGATCATGCCGTACCGTTTTCAAAATCTCATGAAGAGTTAGAACGATTAAGTAGCGAGCTTCACGATCTAGAGGAAAGCCTTGACCGATCATTGAATTCTCTTGGAAGTATGTATGATGATGAACTTCGTGCAAGAGAACAATTAGATCAAATCCAAGAGTTATTGAAACAGTGTAAAGATCGCATCAAAGCTTATAAACTACCGGTTATTACAGATACTTACTTCGTACAACTTGCTGAAGCAAATGAGGCGGTAGAAGAGGTCGTCAAAGAATTAGACAGACGTCCTATCGTCATCGCAACGTTGAATACACGTGTTGATACGGCACGAGATTTGATGTTGAAACTCTTTCATACGACCAATGATATGATCAAGTTAGCAGAAGTAGCTGAACGGACGATCGTCTATGCAAACCGTTACCGGAGTTCCTCAAGTGAAGTAGATATTGGTCTCAATCAGGCGACGAAACAGTTCCTCAAAGGGGAATACAAAAAAGCGTTAGCAACCGCCGTTCATACCGTAGATTTAGTCGAGCCAGGGCTTTACCAGGAGTTGACATCACGTTATGGGCATTAGGAAAAATAATCAAGGATTCAGCAGTATCGAATTCTTGACAGTAATCGTTTTGGCGACAGTGATGATTGGAATTGTCTTAGGAATTGCTTCGCATATTGCTTTCGAAGAACAGTTTAAAGTAATGCGGTATGATGCCAAATTGTTTAGTTTCAATCAGGGTGCCTATTCCCTTTCTAGCAATGATGAAGTGATTTATTTAAAGACCTTGATTGAGCACGGCTTATCTTCACAAATTCAAAATCCTTTTGGCGGGAGTGAGAAGTATTGTGACATTTATGAATCTAAGATCGTAAGAACGGAAGAGAAGAAGTTCATCACTTTCAAGTGTGGTGATTATTTAATCGATGAAGAATATGATGGAGATGCTAATTTTACCATTTATCGGGTGAGCAACTGGCAGACAGAACCACTGAAAGGTTCTCTTCATCAATCTGTAGAGTCAATGACAGGTTATAACTATCAAGAGGATGGAAAAGAAGTCTTTGAGAGTTATTATCCAGAAGATTTGTTCTTATTCTTATATAATGCAAGAAGCCAGACGACTTATCTTGATCTAGATACATTAGGAACCGTGATTTCTATCGAAAAGAAAGAATTTTATCGTACGCGAAAGATCGTCTCAGAAGTAAAAGGTTAAGTTTTCTAACCTTTTTTCTTTGATTGGAAGATGGTATAATAGCTACGAAAAGGAGGTTCTCCGATGATTTATTTAGATTATAGCGCAACGACACCGGTGGATGAACGAGTCTTAGAATCCTTTTGTGAAGTATCACGAAAGTATATTGGCAATCCAAATTCACTTCATGCTTTGGGCAGAAAAAGTAGAGAACTTATGGTTAAGGCGACTGAACAAGTCGCATCGTTACTTCACGTTTTAGAAGAGGAAGTGATCTTTACATCATCAGCAAGTGAATCTAATAATTTAGCTTTACTTGGGCTTGCTTCTAAGTATCCGAAACGAAATAAACTAATTTTAACGACGAAACTTGAACACTCTAGTATCCTAGAAACGGTTTCTTTTCTAAAGAAAAATGGATTTTCAATCCATTATCTAGAATTAAAGGAAGATGGAAAAATAGATCTTGATGCTTTCGAAGAACAGTTAAAGAAGGAGCCTCTCGTCGTGTCGATCGCTTCCGTGAATAGTGAAGTTGGCGTGATCCAACCGATTAGAGAGATTGCCGATTTAGTGAGACGACATCCTAGAACTTTTTTACATGTTGATGGAACGCAAGAAGTAGGAAAACTTCCTGTATCTTTGGATGGGATAGATCTCTATACCTTTGCTTCGCATAAAATCTTTGGTTTAAAAGGCGTTGCTTGTCTTATTAAAAAGAAAAACGTTGACCTTGAACCAATGATTCATGGTGGGAAAAGTCAGACTATTTATCGCAGTGGCACGCCTGCCTTACCTTTGATTGTTTCCTGTGCGAAAGCACTTCGATTAAGCATGGAAGATTTAGAACAGAGAAGGGAAAAGGTGCAGGTACAAAACGAGAGATTACGAGACCAGTTGCAGAAGAATGCTTCAATTATTATCAATAGTCCAAGTGATGCTTCTCCTTATATCTTAAACATCAGTATTTTAGGAATCAAACCTGAGACGATGTTACATGCACTGGAGGAAGAAGCGATCTACGTGTCGACGAAGACCGCATGTGCAAAGGATAGTAGTGCCTCTCTTTCCTTGTTGGCAATGGGCAAAACAGAGGAAGTATCCTCACACTCCTTACGGGTGAGTCTTTCCTATTTGACGACCGAAGAGGAGATCAATACTTTCGTGCGGATATTATTTCAAAAGATCAATGAGTTGACACTCAAACGAAAGGGGAACTAACATGAAGCGAGTTATTTTGATTAAGTATGGGGAACTCACGACGAAAAAAGGAAATCGCAACTTTTTTGTAAAGACGCTTTACGAAAATTTACAATATCAATTGAAAGAGTTCAAGGTTGAGATTACCAAAGACCTTTCTAGAATGTATCTGACCTTTGAAGAGGATGAGTTAGAGAAGATTGAACAAGCGTTAGATCATGTTTTTGGAATTCATATGTATCACGTCGCTTATCAAATTTCATCTGATCTTGAGAGTATCAAAAAAAATGTACTTTCTTTATTAAAAGAAAAGACGTTTCAAACATTTAAGATCGAGAGTAAGCGAAGCGACAAGAACTTTCCCATCGAATCACTAGAGCTCAATCGAATATTAGGTGGTCATGTATTAAAGAATATACCAAACATCAAAGTAGATGTTCACGAGCCAGAGTTGCTAATTCACGTGGAAGTACGCGAGGATTTTACTTATCTTTACGCCAATGCAAAACATGGTTTGGGTGGTTATCCTGTCGGAACACAACCAAAAGGAATGCTGATGCTATCAGGTGGCATTGATTCTCCTGTTGCTGGTTATTTCGCGATGAAGCGTGGCATTAAACTTGAATGTATTTACTTTGAAGCTTTGCCACATACTAGTATTGAGGCCCGTAATAAAGTGATTGATCTTACACGAAAACTTGCTTGTTACACGAAAGAAATCAAACTGCATATCGTACCTTTTACTAAAATTCAAGAAGCAATTTATCAAAATGTCCCAAGTGAATATAATATTACGATCATGCGTCGAATGATGTATCGTATTACCGAAAAAGTTTCGCAAAAATACAAAGCACTAGCGATCATCAATGGCGAATCGATTGGTCAAGTTGCCTCTCAAACATTACATAGTATGTCCGTAATCAACGCAGTTACTAATTTTCCGATTATTCGTCCTGTTGCATGCCTCGACAAGCTTGAAATTATCGATATTGCTAAGAAGATCGGAACGTATGAAACGAGTATTTTACCATATGAGGATTGCTGTACGATCTTCGTTCCCAAACATCCCGTGATCAACCCAAATTTGGAGGATTGTTTGAAATTTGAAAAAAATTTTGATTATGCCAAGATGATTGACGAAACGGTCGAGCAAGTATTCACAATAAAAATTACGAAAGAGATCCCAAAAGATACACTAGAAGAGAAATTATTATAGGTATAAATTACCAAGCGTTTTGGCGTATGAAATGGAACATTTTTCACATTCTATAAATGTATAGGAGGTGAAAAAGAATGAACAACAATAATAACACTAACTCTATGAAGATGAGAGTTCCTGGTGCAAAACAAGCTATCGATAAGATGAAATACGAAATCGCTAACGAATTTGGTGTTAACTTAGGACCTGATGCTACTTCACGTGCTAACGGATCAGTTGGTGGTGAAATCACGAGACGTTTGGTTCAAAATGGTATGAACCAAATCAGCGGAAGTTATAGCAATAAGTAATATGCTATATCTTAAAAGATGAGGACAAGCCTCATCTTTTTGTGTTACCTAAAAAAATCAAAATTTTATGAAACTTGTCGATTGAAGTAATGAGAAAGTAGCGAAAGTGCGTTTTGTT
>CAZJUW010000003.1:0-16800 GCA_964549325.1 uncultured Muribaculaceae bacterium | reverse complement strand
TTTCTGTCCTTGCTTTCATTATATAGATTATCCTAATTTTTGACAAGATATTCTTCTTAAAATGTTCATTTTGAAATTCGTAACACGCAAAAGGAAAGCCCAGTTAAAAATTTTCAGGTCAAAATCGAACCAACATACTGTTTTCTAACCTGAAATTCTTATTCTATTTTATGCATAAGGCAATGTCAGAATCACTTTTGTTCCTTTTCCCAGTTTTGACTCATATTGCAGAAGTCCACCGTGTAACTCGACGATCTCTTTAGAAAGAGCAACACCTAACCCGGTACCTCTGCTTTTCGTCGTATAGAACATCTCCGAAATATGTGCAAGCGTTTCTTCATCCATTCCCACGCCGTTATCCTGAATGATCAGTTTTACTTCTTGCACATCTTTTAAAACTCGTAAAGAGATTTTCATTTTCTTTTGTGCTTGCTTTGCTTCCATGGCATTTTTGAAAAGGTTATAGAGGACTTGTTTCATGCGATTGTAATCTAGTTCCAAATATAATTCTTCATCAGGTATTTCAAAGTCAGTTAGAATATCTCTCTTCTTAAAAAGCGACTCTAAAGATGCGACAGTATCTTCGATTAACAAATAAAGATCCACTTCTTCTTTCTCAATTTTGATCTTAGTATAGTCTAAATAATCATCCATTAAAGTGAGGGTCCTTGAGATCTCTTGCTTGACGATAGGAATGTATTTTTCGACCTTAGCTTCATCCTTTAAATCAAGCATATCTAAATAACCTTTACAGACAGCGATAGGGTTTTTAATTTCATGCGTAATTTTGAATAAAGAAGAGCGCAGCATCTTTTCTTTTTCTAATTCTTTAACGGTACTAGCAAGTTTCATCGCTTCCTCTCCTTTTTGCAATAAAGAAAGGATGGCAAGAGCAAGGACATAGAAAACAAGCATCAAAAGAAATGAACGAAAAATATAAGTCCAAAGTTCTCCATGATCTGGGAAAAAGAGATAAGCTTCGCATGATAGAAAAAAGCCTCTTACTAAAATGAAAGTATTTAACATGAAGATAGGGCTCAATTTTCTACGAGAAGTAAGGGCATAAATGGCAAAGTATAAGAAATATTCCATCAGAACTAAAGCTAATGGTGCCTGTAATGCCGTTACATTATAAAAGATGAGGACCAAGGAAAGGATCAGCGATGTCACTTTACGATCTTTTCTAAAACTCACTAGTAGCGGAACATTAAACAGAAGTACTGGGTATTCTTCTCCCAACAATCCACCATAACGCATGACTAAATAGGTAGCACTGTAAAGGGCGATGTCTAAAAATAATTTATTCTCTTTTTGTTCTAAATTTTTCGCATATCCTAAATAAATCAAATAAATACAAAAGGGAAAAGCAAGATACACTGTACTTAACATCATACTTTCGATAAATTCCATAGTTTCCACGAACTCCTTTCATGCATTCAGTATAGAAATTCAAACTGTCACAATTTGTCGAAAGATGAAAAAAAGTGCCGAACGAAGGCACTTTGTGTCAAATCTTGACATGTCAAATTTTTTATTTTAATTCGTCAATATACTTCTTTAATTGTTTACTCTCTGGACCTAAGATAATCTTTAATTGATTATCGATCTCTACGATCCCTCTTGCACCGAGTTTTTGAATTGCTTCTTTGTCCGCTAAAGATACATCCTTTAACGTCACTTTAAAGCGAGACAGGTTCGTCTCCGTACTGATGATATTGTCTTTACCGCCTAAATATTCGACTAATTTATTTAAGTCGATGTGGGCATCTTTCCGTGTAGCTTTTAATACAGCGAATAAGATAATGAGTAAAACGACTCCAATAATTACATATTCCAAATCTATCACCTACTGTTCAACTATACTATAGAATCCTATTGTAACGCAAGTTCTAAAGGAGCACTTACATCAATTCCCGTGCCTTCCGTTTGGATGGTAATCTTAGTTCCATCCAGATACATCACAGGACGTACCGCCAAGGTAGTATCGGTCTGTAGACCGTAAGGACTTTGATAAACTTTGCTGTCCTGCTTAAGATAGCCAATATAATGCATAGCACTGCTGCTAGATGTGCCAGTGGTAGTGGCCGTCCAATAAGGAGTATCGTCGACGTTTTTCGTCGTTACAAACAGATCTCCTACTTCTGGTAGCCAAGCATAACACGGTTGATTTAATTTCTTTTTGGTCGTCGTCGTATATGGATTATTACTGGTCATTATATTGATGGTATATTGCTTTGGAACGATGTATTTTTGAGCTGACTCATCGAAGGAAGAATACCATACCAAGTTTAACCAATACAGTAAATCACCAGAAAGGTCAACGCGATCCGCTTCCTCTTTGTCGGCATTCGGATCTACTGTATAATCAGTACTCGCATTGATACTACTATATTTAAAGGAAAAGGTTTCCGAAGAGGAAGTCATACTGATTACTTTAACATCACTTCCATCTTTTCCAATAATTTGATATATCCCATCAGCAAAGCGAATATATCTGCCCACTGGAACTTCATTCAAGTTTTGACCAGCCTTCACCGTTGTTGGCGTACTGAGAACAAAGAGATCTCCTTCTTTACCAGAACCCGAAACAGCTCGTTCCATTGGAATCGATAGTAGAAGGCGCACCGGGATTACGCTAGAGGACGCCGTTCCATCAAAAGTACGAGGACTATCACCAAAGTAATAATAGCTATTGGTTAAAGCAAAATAAGCATTATCACCATACAAACTTTTCAATCCACCACTAGCCATTTTAGAATCATAGGACACAATTTGAATTTCCAAGTCTTTATCAGCTAGTTCTGGATAAATATTCTTAAGCTGTTCCTTCAAATTATTAAGTAAGGTTTTTTGAGCAGTACCATTACTGATATTATAATATGGAACAGAAACAAGATTCCAAGGAAGTAAAACGGTAATCGTTTTACCTGCATATTTCACAAATGAAACCTGTTTCCCTCCAAGCCATAGTGTCGCAGACTTAGTATTGAAATCACACGTTTGGCTTCCTCCACAAAGAGCCATTGCAAAATACGATTCTAGACCGTGAGTACTACATCCTTGGGTAGTATCCCAATCTACAACATAAGTTTTATCGTAATCACAACTCATACTGACAGCGTATTCGTAGTTTCCATAAGTACGATGGACGGAAACCTTCACGTTTTTGCACCCTGGATCGTCTTTAGCTTCCTCATCAAGAAGCTTGGCATTGATCAAATCAGCTTCACTGATCGTGATATATCCATCCCAATTAGGACCACACAAGTCATCCTTCTTCTGTTGCACATATAGTTTGGCTGCCGCAATGACAACATCACGGTAAGCATCGGCCTTTTTTCCGGCATTCTGTTTTTGTAATTTACTGACAGATGGGAAAACAATCAACATAACGAGCGCTAAAATCGTCATGACGACCAATACTTCAACGAGTGTAAAACCACGTCTATCTTTCACAAAAGCCACCTACTTTTCACTTTAGATTATAACCGAATTTCAGCAAAATAACTAGTTTCCTATAAACTATTTCCCTTTTTGACATAAACTATAGAAGGTGAATACAATGTTTCAAAAAAAGGGTGGCCATGGTTTTTTCTGTCGTTGTGAAATGTGTAAGATGAAAAAGAGGCAGAACCTCTTCTATCTCTTGCTTGTTTTTGCACTCATTGTCATCTGTCTTTATCAAGCTATTTTGACAGTCTTCTTTACGACAAAGTTGAATGCAATGATCTTACTTTGTGAGTTACTTTTCCTATTTTGTGGCTGGTACTTCATTCTGTTCTAACACGATGCTTTTTCCTTTAGAAAGGTATTCGAAGTAACGTTCTATCTCATTACATTTTTCGTATTCGTTCTTTTCTAGTGTAATCTTCCAAGGAAGACAGATATGGACAAAAAGAAGTGCTCTTTCCCCGGGTAATAACGGATATTTCGCTTCATAAGAACGAAGTAAACTTGCAAAATCAATCTCACGATAATGAGACTTGTAAAATCCCAAAAGATCATAGATAGGACTATCTCTACGGGTAGCATCCCAATCAGTAAGACGCGATTTTCCTCCTAAGAAATGTGCAAAACCTAAGTTGTTATGCAGTAAAACCATTCTCTTCTTCTTTCGTTCTTTCATAATTTCATACCATTTTTCTAATTGTCCACGACAGAAAGATAAAGCCATATAGATTTGCGAAAGATTACGGATCAAGAAATACTCTGATGGCGACATGTAAACATGTGATTCAATCACATCCTGTAACTCGTGATAGTAATGGTCAAGATACGTGATCTTTTCTAAAAACTCTTCATATGTTTTCTTGATCTCGTCTAAAGATACGGCCTCATAATAGGTCGTTTTGGTATGTAGTAAGCTGACAACATAGATCAGTTCTTCAGCCTTTTCGCTCTTAGGTAAGGAAATCTCTTCGAAAAAAGGATAAATTTCAAACTCATCCTCTTTTACATCATTCACTGGTTTTACAAAATAGAGAAAGTCACGACTTTCTAAATAGCGATACACTTCGTCGATATCTTGCCGTACTTTTGGCTTAACTAAGAAAGTACCTTCTTCCGTCGTAATGATATGTTCGCCCTTTTTTATCGTAATCTTCTTAGGGATTAGATGATACTTCTCTAATAGTTCATTCACTTTGTGATCTTCGTCGGAATGATCAACTTCATGCCAACCTTGATTTCGTCTAATTTATTGTAGTTTCCTAGATCCTCTCGCGTCGTCTGATACTTCTCTAGGATACTATCCAAAGTATCCGTCTCTCTTACGATGTAGACGTAATAAGTAGAAAATGTTTCCTCAGTATCCTTGAGCGCTGAAAAGATGGAATCGATACTAGGTGTTGCTTCCTCTTGCGTCGTTTGTGCATCCTCCTTGGTTGACGATATTTCGCCAAATGGATCTTCTGGTACCGTGGAAATTGTTTCTAAAACTGGCGTACTTTCTTCCTCAACAGACGCTACTTGCACCTCTTCTTCCCTAGCATCCACTACTTCCGTTGACGCTTTCTCTACTTCCCGAACTGGTAATTCCTCTACGACAACAGGCTGATCTTCTAAGAAATCATCATCCTCACGATCAAGTACCGCCTCTTCGGTAAGTACCTCTACTTCTTCCATTCCGTCTAAGGCAAGATCGATATGAACTTTTAATACTTCTTCACTTGCAACTTCATAGGTAAAGTTGTCAATCGCAATCGTCGAAGCAGTTGTATCATATTTATCATCTACGGTAACTACGGCTGGAATCTCATAAAAGAATTCCTCTTCAATTTGGCTTGCCTCCGTCATTTTATAAGTACCACTTACGATAAAGTTTCCTTCGATCGTGTATGGATCTGTAAAGTGTAAGTCGTGTTCCAAAGAAATGCTTGTGATCTCTCCAATCATCGTCCGAAAGACAATTTCCTTATGAAATGGTATGATCTTTCTCATATTTATTCTCCTTTCTCTATTTCATATTTATGAAAGAAAGAAAAGAATAGAACCAAAAAGGAGGACCTATTTTTTCAAGCGAAAGGTCGGCATAAGACGTTTGATATGCTGTCTTTCACCTATCGCATCTTGTGAATCACTTTTTAACTCTAGTGGAAAAGGAACAGATACAATCTTACAAATATTTTTCTGATCCTTTTTATCAGAACGGTCTATATGATGACAAACAAAGTGTGTCGTACGAAACAAAGTGTTTTCCTTTTTCGTAAAAAGGTGCTCCCATACTTCCCAATCTTCACTAAATTCAGTTGATTCGTGCTGCAGATGCTGACGTACTAAAACAGAAGAAGAACGAAAGAAGACTTCGATTTTTGCATCTTGACGTTCCTCTGGCTTTCCTAAATCGATCGTAAAAAGATTCTCTCTTGACATTTGAATCTGATTTTTTTCTATCACAAGAGGATCGGGAAGAAGACTACAAAGAAAGGAAATTTTTCTTTGCATTTCCTCACTCACTTGTTGATTCATAGTTAGCCTCCTAACGAACTACTTTCTTTTCATTTAATCTCTTTGGAAAGAGTTTTCTACTGATCTCATCGTAATGCTCGACAAAGTGAAAATTGACGTCATCACGTACTTCTTTTGGAATTTCTTCTAAATCTTTTTTGTTTTCCAGTGGAAGATAGATATCCCTTATCCCACTGCGATGCGCACCGATGACCTTCTCTTTTAATCCCCCAATCGGAAGGACCCTTCCACGCAAAGTCATCTCTCCTGTCATTGCAATCGTACTCGGCACTTTGACATCTAAGAACAAACTGAAAAGTGCCGTCGCAAGAGTGATTCCTGCACTTGGTCCATCTTTGTTCACAGCCCCTTCTGGAACGTGAATATGGACATCACTCTCAGAAAGCGTCTTTGGCGTAATTCCCAAGATCCGGGCCTTACTTTTTAAATAACTGAAAGCGATTTTGGCAGACTCCTGCATTACTTCACCTAGGGATCCTGTTAAAATAAGTTGTCCTGTCCCAGGATAACGCGTTGCCTCGATCGGTAGAATATCCCCTCCACAAGAAGTATATGCCATACCATTCACAATTCCTGTTGGAACTTTTTCTTCTTTTTCGAGATAGAAATATTGCTTTGCCCCTAAATAGGTTTCGATACAATCACAGTCAACATGACAAGATGCCACTGACTTGTCAAATAGAAACTTCGTCACGATCTTTCGTAAAATCGTTGCGATCTCTCGTTCTAGTTCCCGTACTCCCGCCTCTTTGGTATAGTAGCGAATGATTTTTAAAATGGCGTCTCGATCGAATTGCACTTGTATCTCTGTAAGTCCATGTTCCTCAAGTTCCTTCGGAATAAGATAATCGAATGCAATATCTAACTTTTCATATTCTGTATAAGAAGAAAGAGAAATGATCTCCAGACGATCCAGTAACTCTAAGGGAATTTGCTCAAGGTAATTGGCCGTCGTAATGAACATCACTTGCGAAAGATCATATTCCTCTTCGATATAATGGTCAACAAATTTATCATTCTGCTCAGGATCTAACACTTCCAGTAAAGAAGAAGCCGGATCTCCTTTAATATCTTTCGTCATCTTGTCAATTTCATCGATGATAAAGACAGGATTTACTGTTTTTGCTCGTTTCATCCCCTGGATAATTCGACCAGGATTGGCACCAATGTAAGTACGACGATGCCCGATAATCTCTGCTTCGTCATGAATGCCACCCACGGAAATCTTCGTACACTTTCTACCAAGACTTTTAGCAATACTCATCGCCAGTGATGTTTTTCCAACACCTGGAGGCCCTACCAGACATAAAATCGGACTACGAGAATGCTCAGTATTCTGTTTCACGGCCAAATATTCGACAATGCGATCTTTCACTTTCGTAAGCCCGTAGTGTGTAGAATCTAAAACATGCTTCACTTCCTTAAGATCCGTTTGATCCTTCGTTTTCGCAGCCCATGGCAAAGCGAGTAACCAATCGATGTAATCACGAATGATTCCAAGTTCCGGCGAATTAGCACTCGCCATCTCATAGCGACGAAGTTCTTGACGAAGCCGTTGCTTTATTTTTGGTGGACACTTGAGTGCATTCACTTTCTGTTTGAGCGTATTCACTTCATCATCTTTATCCTTTGATTCCCCAAGTTCCTTTTTGATCACTTGCAACTTTTCCCGTAAGACGAATTCTTTTTGACTGTTGGCAAGTTCTCGTTCCACTTCTTCATCGATCTGTTTCTCAAGTTCAACTGCCTTAATCTCCTGTGCCATATCAGAAATCAGCATCTTGACTCTTACCATCACATCTGTTTCGGCGATATAAGAAACTTTACGCACAAATGGTACAGGGATGGCATCCGCAATCAAGTCAGTTAAGGAAGATAAAGACATATTGTCATTCACAGCCCCCATCACGGCATTACTGACATAAGGGACTTGTCTAATATACCTGCGCAGTCTTTTCAACAGACTATGTTTATAGGTAGCCTCCTCCTTGCTGTCAAGGGACGTCTCACTGATTCCTGTCGCCTCTGCAAGATAGTTTCCATCTTCAAATTGGTAATCATTGATGCTGACTCTTTCGATCCCTGTCAACACAACTCGCGTTTTGCCATTCGGCATATCCATTTTCATCTTTAATTCCGAAAGAATACCAATCGTAGGAAGATCTAACGGATCAAAATTGGTCTCTAAAAAATTGGAAGGCATGACGACTAAAATTTTTCCTTGATACTGTTCTTCGGTCAAAGATAATAACTCCCGATCTTCCATCGTATCGAACTCTAGTCGCAATTCTCCGAAAGGAAAGAGAACCATCTCGCGTAAAATCAACACTGGCAGCAGGTTATTTTTCATGGTTCACCTCCAAGATAAATATGCTTTTTATTATAACAGAACTTTACAAATTCACAACAGAAATTCACGAAAAAAAAGAAAAATCTGTTCCCCAAAATTTTCCTTTTTGCTACTTTTTCGAAACTAATTTTTTTCTTTCAATAAGTCGATGACTTTTCGCATTTCTAAATCATACTGAATCATGTCAAGTCCACCGAATTGCGTCAAGAACTCATCCTTCGGCATCTGATAACGCTTTGCAAGTTCTTCGGCTTCTTTGTTGGCCTCTTCTTCTGTTACTTCAATCTTTTCTAGATTCATGATCTCTTCTAACATCAAGCGATAGAGTACGTGAGAGAAAGCTTCTTTTTCTAGTTGACTCCGAAGATCTTCTTCTTTGCTCTTCGTTACTTGATAATATAGGTCAAGAGAAATTCCCTGCATCTTTAACTGTTCTTCAAAACGCTCTAATAAATGATCTGTTTCTTCTTCTACCATTTCTTCTGGAATATCTACTTCTGTATTTTTTCCAACTTCTTCTAATAGACGATCGACATATTTGTTCTCAGCATCCATCTCTTTTTGTGCCTTGATGTTCGCTTCAATTTCCTTCCGTAATGCTTCTTCAGAATCGATTCCTTCCATTCCTAGATCTTCAAAGAAATCGGCATCCATCTGACGTTGTTGTTTTTCTTTGACTTCATTAACTTTGACTTTGAAAACGACTGGTTTTCCTTTTAAATCTTCACTAGGATACTCCTCTGGGAACGTAACGTTAATTTCTTTCTCGTCCCCCTGCTTCATCCCGATCACTTGCTCTTCAAAACCAGGAATGAAGGTATTACTACCGATCTCAAGGGAATAATTTTCACCCTTACCTTGATCGAAAGCAACACCATCTTTGAATCCTTCAAAATCGATGATCGCAATGTTCCCATTCTCAACTTTGCCATCTTTTGTAACTGCTTCTTCATAACGCTCTAATAAATGTGATAGTTCGTGATCAATCTCTTCCTTCGTTACTTTGACTTCTTCCTTAGCTACCTTTAATCCCTTATACTTTTTCACTGTTACTGCTGGTTTCGTAATGATCTTAAAGGTAAACTCTACGCCAGTATCGTCAATACTTTTTAAATCGACAGTTGGTTGGACAACGGGAACTAATTTCTCATCAGCCATCACCTTGGCATATGCTGTTGGTAACACTTTATCTGCTGCTGGAAGATAAAGACTTTCCTTTCCCATCTTCTTCTCATAGATGTCTCTTGGCACATGTCCTTTGCGGAACCCATCGATCGTTACCGTCTTTACTTTTTCTTGGAACACTTCATCTAATGCTTTCTTCCATTCTTCCCCTTGAATTTTAATAGAAACTTCATGTACATTTTGCTTTGTTTTTGATTCTTTCGTTTTTGCTGCATCAGCCTTTTTTGTTGCCATAATATCCCTCCAATACGTCTTATTATATAATAGAAAACAAGAATTGGCAAGCACCATCAAGCCCCTTGCCCATAAAAACAACAACCAACATCATCAAAAAAGAAAAGCAACTGCTTTTCCAGATCTTCTACTTAATGTCGGTAATTTCGATTTCGTAAGTCCCATTTGGACTTTCGACAGAGACGACATCTCCCACTTTGTGAGAAAGAAGCGCCTTCGCAATAGGGCTTTCATTCGATATCTTGCTTTCGAATGGATCGGCTTCTTGACTTCCAACGATCTTATATTCATCCATTTCATCCGGATCATCTAAGTATTTAATCGAGACTGTACTACCAAGTCCTACCTGGTCTTTTTTCGCTTCTTCAATGATTTCGACATTTTCGAGCATCTTTTCGATCGTCTGAATTCTGCCTTCGATTTGGGCTTGTTCATTTCTTGCTGAATCATAATCAGCATTCTCCGAAAGATCTCCTAAACTTCTTGCTTCTTTGATTGACTGAATATTTTCAGGTCGTCTTACATTTATCAAAAAATCTAATTCCTTCTTTAAATCATCATATCCTTGTTGTGTTAAATACACAGGCTTTTTTTCGCGCATTCTATTTCACCTCCTCATAATCAATAACGAGTAAAGGATACTACAAATGGACATAAAAGTCAATCTTTTTCGATCCAGTTTGAAAGTCCTTTACAACTTGCCTTTTTCGCTTCTCGCAAGAAGAAGTCGTCGGTCATACCACTTAAGAAATCTAAGACCATTCTCTCTTTCTTTGTCTTCTTTCGATATTCTTCTCCCATTTGATCAAGAAAGAACAGATAGATACTACTGTGATGGTCTTCTTCTTCCAATGCTTTTAAATAAACATCGTAAAGAGAAACGAAAGCATCATGGTACTTTCTTAATTCTTCTTTGGTATTAGCGTAGTGATAAATATATTTATAATTAAATTGCTTCAGCGCCGTTAACGCCTGAAATACGGCATCACTCATCTTAATATATGGTTTTCCCATACTTTGGTTCACAATATCAGTAACTAAGGTATTGATAATTTCACTATTCGTTCTACCTAAAACGGAGGTAATCTCACGCGGCACGTCTTCTTCTTTTAGAATTCCAACGCGAATGGCATCCTCTACATCTCTACCAACATAGGCGATGATGTCGCAGATCCTTACAACACAGCCTTCTAGTGTCATTGGTCTAACACGTCGTGCCACTTGAGCATCAACGTAACATTGCCGGTACTCCTCTAAAAATTGTTCTTTTGTCTTGAAAGAAGGTTGATAGATTGGCTCTAACATCTCACCATTATGGCAAAGAATTCCATCTAAAACTTGAACAGTTAGATTGAGTCCCTTCCCACCCTTTTCTAATTCTAGATAGTTTCTTACACTTTCGACATTATGATAAAAGTGTTCCTGAAGATGCTCCATCGAAAGTTCGTCTAAGATCTTCTCTCCCTCATGTCCTAACGGAGTATGTCCAATATCGTGTCCTAAGGCGATCGCTTCAATCAAATCTTCATTGAGTTGAAGTGCCCTTCCAATCGTTCTAGCAATTTTACTCACAAATAATACGTGGGTAATCCGCTTACTTAAATGATCATCCTCACGAAAGGAAAAGACTTGTGTCTTCTTCATATATCGCGTGAAAGACAAGGCATAGATGATGCGATCCGTATCATGAGAAAACGCTGGGCGAACATCTTCTTTCTCTTCCACAATACGAAAAGCATCTTCACTCTTACAAGCATAAGGACTAAGCGTTATCTCATACCGCGCTAAGTTGTTCTTCATTTGCTCTTTCATCTTTTGCTCCTTTCTTTAATAACCGCAACATAGAGTACTTTGGAACTTTTTTCGAAAAGGGTAACTTTAAGATCTGTTCTGGATGTCTGGCAACTTCCAATGGATTCATCTGTTCATCATAAAAAGGTTCCATCATCCAAGTAAAACGTTCTCCACTTGGCGTAAATAGTTCTACTGTATCCCCTACGGCAAAGTAATTACGTTCAACAACCGTAAGACAGTGATGTTCTTCATCATAACCTAAAACCATGGCCAGATAGTCCTGATTGGAAATTTCTTGTCTTCCGGTAAAGTATTGATCATCCATCGACGCCTCATGTAAGAAAAATTGACTACTCGCCTCACGGTTGGCAACCCGAGATAAAATCTCATCTTCCCGTTTGATCAACTCAGCCGTCCACCGATCTTCATAAACAGCGTCGATCAGTCTACGGTAAGATCCAATCACAGTCGCAAGATAATATAGGGATCTCATTCTTCCTTCTACTTTGAGAGAAGTGACCCCTAAGTCAATCATATCTTTGATATAGTGTGATAAATTCAAATCTTTACTTGCCATTGTGAATTGGTTCCCCTTTTCTGTCTCAAAGGCAAATCGACAGACTTGACTACAACCTCCACGGTTAGCATCGCGATTGGTGACGTAATTGGAAAGTGCACACCGGCCACTGTAACAAGTACACATCGCTCCATGAATGAACACTTCGATATCCATATGGGTGTGATCGATGATTTCTCGGATCTCTTCTCGCGATAGTTCTCGCGCTAAGACAACGCGATCGACGCCTTCTTTTTCGAAATAGAAAATAGCCTCACGGTTCGTCGTTGAATTCTGGGCGCTCAAGTGAACTTCAACCTTAGGATAATTCTCCTTGATGTAATGAATCAGAAATGGATCACTGACGATAAAGGCATCAATTCCAGCCTGGACCACTTTCTTGATGTAGTCTTCTACCCCTTCAGTATCTTCCTCATGAAAGACAATATTCAAAGTTAAGTAAACACGTTTCGATAACTGATGTGCAAACGTACAGGCCTCTTCTATTTCCTCTAGACTAAAATTGTTCGCATTCGCTCGTAAACTGTAGTCTTGACCACCTAAATAGACAGCGTCAGCGCCATAAAGCAACGTCACTTTGAGCCGTTCTAAGTCACCCGCTGGCGACAACAATTCAATTTTCTTCATCCTCGTCACTTTCCTTTTAACCCTTCACTTTAAATATGGTCTTCTTCGTTCGGAACCCATCGTATGTTCCAATGAGTCTTGTCACTTCATCCAAATAGTTTTCATCATTGGTCTCTAAATACCTTGCTTGTAACGATAATAATTTCAAAAATAAGTCGTGCGGAATATTGTCTTCATTTAAGATTCCTTTCACATTCGTCATACGAAAATGCGGAAAAGCCTTAGTACTATTTAGAATGCGATGAAAGAAGAAACTCGTTCCTGTCTTGTCTTCATGAACATCGTACTGTTCGCCACTCACTGGTTCAGTGATGGTAAGAGATGATGATATCTCTTCTTTCATTTGTTGATAATAATTTGTAAGCAGTTTTCGTTTCGATAAGGCCACAACCTGATGTCCCATCCAAAATAGGAAAAATTGCATTTCGGTCGATGTAATGATCTTCTTCATTTCTTCCTCTGTAATTTCCGAAGAGAGAACACCATACTTAACGCCTCTTTCAAAATAGTACTGACAGGTCTTAGAATTCGTCACAAGATGAGTCTGATTCCAAACCAAAGCAAGCGAAAGTCCTAGTTCTAATTTGAAATTTAAGACGGCCAAATCATAGAAAAAAACACCAGCTACGCCCATCTGTTCAAGTGCCTGTAGCATTGTTTTGACACCCTCTAACTCATCATCGTAAAACATCTTGTTCATGACGACATAGACCGGTTTTCCACTTTGTTTCCATGCTTCCACTTCTAAAAGTGAAAAACAGACAAGATAATCAGAACAATACCCTTCTAATGGAAGGAGAAAGCCGTCACATCCAGCCTCGAGATACTCTTTATAAGAATACTTTTGTGGTTTTACCAATAACTCCATCAAAACCGCTTCCTTATCACTAGCTATATTATAGTGGACACCTAACAAAGAGTCAAAGAAAAATCATCACTCAACGGATGACTTTTCTTTGCGATGTGTAATGGAAATACCATCACCAACTGTTAAAAACTGAGTCTCATAGGCTTCATTTTCTTGTAGATAAGTGATATATTCCTTCGTCTTACGAACGAGACCTCGTACATTATGACTCTCAATCTCTTCGATCGGTGTCTCAACAAGACCATGAAATGAAAGATTGTCGGTAATGATGTAACCATCTTCTGCAAGATTCGATGCATACTTCTCAAAGAAACGAATATTCTGCGCTTTCGCAGCGTCCAAGAAAATCAAATCGTAAGTTCCTTCTAACTCTAATGTCAAAGCATCATGGTAAATGAGCATAATACGATCTTCTAAACCAAACCGCTTCACATTCTTCACCGCCTCTAGATAACGTTCTTCATCCCGTTCTACGGTCGTCACGGTGATCTCATCATTCGTAAGGGCCATGCGAATGGCAGAATAACCAATCGCGGTTCCAAGTTCCAAGATACGTCTACATTTGTGCTTTAATAAAAACGTTGTCAAGTAATTGATCCCATCTTCTTGCATAATTGGGATTCTATGCTCTTTGGCATAAGCTTTTAAGGCTTTTAATTCTTCGAAGTGTTCTACCACGGCCAATCACCCCTTTCTTTGATTTCAGCGATTACTGTCTGATGTTCGCTATCCGTTTTGGAAAAGTAGATCTTCTTATACTTATCAGCAACAAAATAATAGTAATCACTACTCGTAGGATGTAAGACGCTGTCAATACTCTCACTTGATGGGTTACAGATTGGCCCAATCGGAAGTTTTCCGGCCATCTGTGGATTTCGCGTATTGTAAGGATTGTCTTGATTGAAATCGACATCATCATTACATTCCGAAAGCGCAACTTGAGCACCATAACAAGTCGTCACGTCACTTCCCAAAGACCAGCCTGCTGCAAGGCGATTTGCGAATACTCCAGCGATTCCTTGACGATCCTCTTTATTCGCACCCTCTAATTCTACGATCGAAGCAAGGGTCATGATTTCATGCACACTGTAACCACTCTCCGCTATCGCTTCCTTCCACGGCGTTAACACCTTATCCGTCTGATCAAGGAACGTCTTGACGATGTCATCGATCGTTGCTTCTTTCTTAAACTGATATGTTTCTGGAAATAGATATCCCTCTAAAGGATAATAAATTTGGTCATCTAAAATTACATTATCTAAATACCAATAGCGATTGATCCAAGAGGCAAGATAAGTTCGATCCTGCATTTTAGCCAAAAACTCTTCCTCTTTAATACTTGTATTTTTCGCGATGATTTCAGCAATACTCTGCATGTTCTTTCCTTCTGGAAAAGTCATCGTAAACGTTCCAGCTGTACTTACTTTTTTCCCATTTAACAGTGCTAAAATCTCTTTCACACTCATACTTTTCGATAAAGAATACGTATTCGCTTGTAAGTTCGTCTCTCCTGTTAATTTTGCATAAAGGATGAAGAATATTTCATTACGAATGAGTCCTTTTTCTTTTAAGCGTGATGCGATGCCACTCGTTCCAACCCCTTTTGGAATTTCTAATTCCACTTCTTCCGTCGCCTTGTCATCAACAGGAGAAAGTTGAATATCCACATAGGCTAATCCAAACAGAAAACAGGCGAATAAAACTAAAACGAGAACGAGCGTAATTCGCACTTTCTTCTTTAACTTCAACTTCCGCTTTGCCATTTAATACCTCATAACAAAGAACGAGCAGTTACTGCTCGTTTGATCCTTCCGTACCAGTTCCTTCCGCTTGTTGACGTTTTACTTCTTCTTGAATCGAACTTAAAATCGTCTCAATTACCTTCCATTCCTTATCGGTCTCAATGTCACCAAGTTGTAGGAACTCATCGTTCATGTGTGCTGGATCATAAGTACCAGCATACACCTGTGTGTTTCCTTTGTCATCTTTTGAATTATCCGTATAGACGATGTAACTCTTTCCTGTTTCATCGCTATCAAATGTAAACAGGATATAACAAGTTAACTTGTTCCCATTGATATCAATCATCGTAAATGTGTTTCTCTTTAATTCATTTTCATTGTTCATAGCTCATCTTCCCTTCTTATCTAAAAAACTCTGTAGAATAATCGTCGCCGCAACACGATCGATCACTTGTTTTCTCTTCTTCCGCGAAGTATCATTCTGCAACAATACCTGTTCTGCTTGCATCGTCGTCATACGTTCATCCTGCAAATAAACTGGAATCCCTAACTGCTGCTCTAATTTTTCTTGAAATACTTCGGAAAGTTTACCCTTTGGGCCTACGGTATTGTTCATATTCTTAGGATACCCAAGGACAATTGCATCGATATGATATTCTTTCACAATCTTTTTGACTTCGATTACCAAGCGGTCATATTCCTCTTGATGACGAAGAACAGTATAACTAGATGCAATCACACCTAAGGGATCACTCATGGCAATTCCCAAAGTTCGAGATCCTAAGTCAAGTCCTAAGTAACGCATGGTTATTCACTTCTCACAAACTCACGCAATAGAACCTCAATGATCTTTACACGATCTAAACTCGTAATCTTCTTTCGTGCATCGCGATGACTAGAAATATAGCCAGGATCTCCACTTAATAGGTATCCTACCATCTGATTGACAGGATTGTAACCTCTTTCTTCCAAGGCAGTATAGACTTCTTTCAAAGTTTCCTTGACGATTCCTGTATCAAACTCTTCAATACTGAACAAACTCGTCTGTTCATTCGGTGTGTTTTCCATAAGATCACCTACCTACTATATTTCTTATACATTCATAGTAACATCAAACGATCGAAAAGTAAACAAGAACCCGTTCGTTGACGAAAATAGAACTGTCCTAGCTGATCATTGAAACAACTTAGTTTTTGTCTATTTTGTCAACAGAAAAAAGAGAGGATCAATGTAAGAAACAAATTCGCGTTATCATTGTCCTCTATTTACTTTTCTATTACGACTTCTTATGATCCTACTTTAATTAACGTTGGCGTTAACTCCTGTGTTGGACCAATTCCGTTGTGAATTCCCATATACCATAAAGTATTGTCATCTTTAAGCATACAGCTAAAGGAACCCCCTGTAGCGACTGATTTTACATGATCCGCAATCTGTCTTACGTCTTCATAAGTAA
>CAZJUW010000002.1:0-25275 GCA_964549325.1 uncultured Muribaculaceae bacterium | reverse complement strand
TGTTTTCTCTTTTTTATGTAAAATTCTTTTTTCCCACATCTAGTTTACTACATCTTATTGTTGGTATGTATTGACAAATTGCGAAAAAGTGTTATAATAAGTCTCAGCAAATCAAGGAGGGGGTTTGTAAGATGAAAAAATTGTCACAAATTTTTAGTGCATTGTTGATCGCAGTGGTAAGTTTATTTACTACAACTGCAAACGTATATGCACAAGAAGTACCTACGACAATTAGTTTAGGTTCTTCAGAGTACCATGCAGATGGATTAGTCGCTGGAGTTGGATTTGATTACAAAATCTTATCGGATCGCGAATATGTCTTCTGTTTGGATTACTACAAGTCAACACCAAGAAATGTCTCGATGAGTCTTTATGGAGAGATGGATGCAGGAATGACTTATATTCTTGCCAACAGTTTCCCAAATAAACAAATCACAGATGACTGGACATACAACTATTACATTACGCAGACGGCTATTTGGTGGTATTTGGATCTGACGACAGGTTCTAGCAATTTACCATCATCATTCAAGAATGGCCAAAACGATAGTGTTGGGATTTACAAGTACATTAAGAGTTTAGTGGATGGTGCTTTAGAAGCACAAAAAACAGGTTATGTTCAACCGGCAATCAGCGTCACACCAGCTTCAAATGATATGACACTATCAGATGATGGAACTTATTATTTATCAGGCGCATTTACCGTGAATGGAACGAATTTAGCGAAGGATGCAGATGTTACGCTATCGAATGATGCTCCAGAAGGATCACAAATCGTCGATGGCGACATGAATGCTAAGACAAGTTTCGCGGTGGGCGAAAAGTTATACGTAAAGGTTCCAGCATCGAGTGTAGAAGAAGGAGAAACTATTAGTTTCAACATCTCACTAAAGAGTAATGGAATTGTGAAAAAGGTATATGAATACCGTTCTAGTAATTCGTCACTTCAAAGAATCGTAACGCCAACGCTATATACAACGACAATTGATGTGGCTACGACAGCAACTTTGGCTGTGACGAAGACAGCTACAGAAACAGTGAAGACTAAAGTTGAAATTGTGAAGGTGGATGCGAGTGATAATCAAATCTTAGCTGGTGCCAAATTAGTCTTAAAGGACCAAGATGGTAATATCGTAAAAAATGCACAAGGAAAAGAGCTTGTTTGGATTACATCCGAAACGGCCTTCGTTGTTGAGGATTTACCATTTGGTACCTATACGATTGAAGAATTAGAAGCTCCAGAGGGTTATGACTTATCAACAGTGAAAGTCACGTTTGAGCTTACTAAAGAAAATCCAACTTTGAAAATTACTTTTAATAATAACAAGACATCAGTAGTTCCAGAGGAACCAACTGAGATTGTAGAGGTTCCCGATACCGCTAGCAATACGATAATCTATGGTTTATTAGGAACATGTTTGGTTGCAGGAGGCATTGTTGTAGCACGCCGTCATGCAAAGAAAAACAACTAATTTCACCTGGATTGCAACGATACTGATCGTCGTAGGAGTCCTGTTACTAGGTTATAACTACATCAATAGTGAAAAGTTAAAAGCCTATGAATATATCGATTCAAAATTGATAACTGGTAACACCGATTTAGCAACGATCATGCTTCCCGATATGCCTCCAAGCATTGAGGAGATCGAGGAGAGTGCAACAGATGCACAAACTGTAACTGATGATAATGTTCCTAATTACTATTATATTGGTTACTTAGAGATACCTAAAATTGAGTTCAAAAGAGGCTTTGTAGATCCGACTTCCGCTGATAACACAGTCGAGAAGAACATCATGGTGATTACACCATCCTCATTCCCAGATGTCCAAAACGGTAATTTCATTATCGCGGGACATTCTGGGGTCGGGTACAAAGCTTTTTTTAATAATTTAGAGCAGTTATCTCTAAAAGATCGGGCTTATGTAACCTATCAAGGTGTTCGTTACACCTATGAAATCGCTGATATCTATCAGCAAGAGAAAAATGGCATGGTTTCGATCAAAAGAGATCGAAACCAAACGACGCTGACACTCATTACCTGTACGAATTACGTAGAGGGAAGTCAGACGGTCTATATTGCTTACCTAGTTGATAAGCAAGAGATCAACTAAAGGGGTTGAGGTTATGACACAATTGACATTAGAAATGATGTGGAAGACGTTCTTGGAATTAGTGACGTCTTCTTGCTTACCATTGCTAGTCGCATGTGGTTTAACGCTTTTTTTGATCGTGCTACTGAAGACGAATGACCAAAACCGCGTGACGACACGACGCATCTATATCATTTGTTATCTGGTCGTCATCGCCCTCATCATAGGGTTCAATTTTCAAGATTTCCTAGGTTTAGGAAATTACCTGATGGATAACTTATTTGTTATGATCTACTTTCCAAATTTAGTGGTCTATCTTATCATGATCATCATTACGAATGGAATGATGATAAGAACTTGTTTTAGTACAAGACCGGTTGATAAAACGAAGAAGATCTTAAATGTGGTGGCTTTTGCCCTCATTCATTTTCTGTTATTCTTAATTTTAAATGTCGTTCATACTGATCAAGTAAGTATCTTAGATGAAACAGCAATTTATCAAAACGATACACTACTGGCGATGATCCAGTTAAGTATGGGGGTATTCGCTGTTTGGATGCTAATTCTATTTACCCGGTACGTTTTAGAGAAACTGTCAACGCCAGCACAGCAAGCGGAAATGATCGCCGAAAAAGAAGAAGTAATCCAAGATGCGACATGGGAGAAAGTGCCAACTCCTAAAGTGGCTTATGAACTTGTAAGAACTCAACCGAAAGTAGCAGAAAAGAAAGAGCAAGAGGAACCGTTTACCTTAGAAGAGTATCAGAAAGTATTAGAACTCTTAGAAGAAATTCGTAAACGTGACCGGAATGAAGAAAAGAAAGAACACTAAGCGTGTCCTAAATACTGTGTCAATGGAAACTCCATGATGGAGGCAAGAAACTATTCTTGCTTCTTTTTGGTTGTGATGTATTATTTTTGGATTAAAACTTTCCCTGTCATCTCCACAGGTACCGGCAAATCCATGAGGGTAAGAATTGTTGGCGCGATATCAGCGAGCTTCCCTTCCTTTAGTGTGAGATCCTCTTTCGTGATGATAAATGGGACTTTAGCGGTCGAATGTGATGTGATGATATGATTTTCTTCATCTAACATCCAGTCACAGTTTCCATGATCGGCCGTAATGATGAGAGTGCCATCTAATGACTTTATCTTACGATAGAGCTTTCCAAGGCAAGTATCGACCGTTTCCACTGCTTTGATTGTAGCTTCCATATCACCTGTATGCCCAACCATGTCCCCGTTTGCGAAGTTCAAGATAATAAGATCATAGTCATGATCAAGTTCCGTAAGGAGAGTATCTGTAATTTCATAAGCACTCATTTCGGGTTTTAAATCGTAAGTTGCGACCTTTGGTGACGGAATTAAGATGCGCTTACAGCCTGCTAGATCCTTTTCTATGCCACCGTCGAAGAAGTAGGTGACATGAGCATACTTTTCTGTTTCAGCGATACGAAGTTGGCGTTTTCCTAAGTTACTTACATATTCTCCCAATGTATTTTCTAACGTTTGATGTAAGAAAGCAGGAGTCGTGTTCACTTCGTCACTCACTGGCATCATCGTGATTGCGGCAAGATCTTCTTTGACCTCAGTGGGAAATCCTTGGAAGGAAGGGTTCGTAATCGCACTGCCGATTTCACGTAAGCGATCTGGACGGAAGTTAAAGAAGATAACGCCATCGTGATCTTCGATCTTTCCTTGATCATCTAGGACACAGGGAACGATGAATTCGTCATTCTGTCCATTGGCATAGTTTTCCTTGATTGCTTTTGGCCAAGAAGAATAATGTTCTCCGATGCTTTTCGTGATTGCATCATATGCTTTTTGAACTCGGTCATAGCGGTTATCTCGATCCATGGCGTAATAACGACCACTGATCGTTGCGATTTTGCCGATTCCTAAGGTTTGGATCTTTTCTTCTAATTGTCTCAAATAAGTAGCCGCAGCCTGTGGTAACGTATCACGTCCATCCGTAAAGATGTGAAGATAGACCTTGGGAAGCCCCTCTTTTTTGCAAAGGTCAAGTAGGGCAAAAAGATGGGTAATGTGTGAGTGAATTCCACCATCACTAAGTAGTCCAAGTAGATGTAATTTTGACTTCTTTTCTTTGACATGGTGTATCACCTTTAAAATTTCCTTGTTTTCAAAGAATGTTTTTTCTGTAATACTCTGATTGATCAACTCGAGTGGTTGATAAACGATGCGACCTGCGCCAATGTTCGTGTGCCCAACTTCGCTATTTCCCATCTGGCCTTTGGGAAGACCAACTAAAGTTCCACTCGCTTCCAAAAGGGTATGGGGATAATTCTTTACGAAAAAATCGAAGTTTGGTTTCATGGCTTGTTGGAATGCATTTCCATGACTTTCGTTACGAATCCCAACGCCGTCACAAATACATAATAATACTGGCTTCATCTATATCATCTCCATCTTCATCTTATCATAAAATGGTTCGAAATTTGTGAAAATCGGCGGACTTTTCTTTTTTCTTGCTCCATAGTTTAGTATAATTGAACATGAGGAGTGGTAAGATGAACCTAGATACATTAAATGAACAACAGAAAGAAGCAGTGCTACATACCGAGGGACCACTTTTGATCATCGCTGGTGCAGGAAGTGGCAAAACGAGGGTACTTACCACAAAGATCGCTTATTTGATTCAAGAAAAAGGGGTCGCTCCTTATCGTATTTTGGCAATTACCTTTACCAATAAGGCGGCACGGGAGATGAAAGATCGTGTGATTTCTTTGATTGGAAATACTGCCAATGAAATTCAGATCTCAACATTTCACTCGTTTGGCTTAAAGATCGTCAGGGAAAATGCTATCTATCTAGGGTATGATCGTAACTTCGTCATCATGGATACGGACGACACCCTCACGATCATTAAGAAAATCCTAAAAGAAAAAGAAATGGACCCGAAAAGTTACAATCCAAGAGCGATCAAGAATAAAATTAGTAGTTGCAAAAACGAATTTATTTCGCCAAATGATTATGAAAAATATGCAGCGAGTGAATATGAGAAGATGGTCTTAGAAGTCTATCGCAGTTATGAAAAGAAGCTCAAACAGAATAATTCTGTCGACTTCGACGACTTACTGATCCTGCCAATTCGTCTCTTTCGTGAGCATCCAGAAGTGTTACAACATTATCAAGAACGTTATCAGTACATCTTGATCGATGAGTATCAGGATACGAACCAGGCACAGTATATCTTGACGAAGATGCTTTCTGCCAAGTACCAAAACATCTGTGTCGTCGGGGATGGTGATCAATCGATCTATGGTTTCCGTGGAGCGAATTACCAAAATATTTTAAATTTCGAAAAAGATTATAAAGATGCCACTTCCATCAAACTGGAGCAGAATTATCGCTCGACTAAGAATATTCTATCGACAGCAAACTCCGTCATTAAGAATAATAAGAACCGGAAGGAAAAAGAACTTTGGAGTACCAAAGGCGAGGGAGAAAAGGTCAAGTATTACCGGGCATATGATGAAAAAGATGAAGCACATTTCGTCGCAAGTGAAGTGAAGAAGTTAACTTCCAATGGGATTGATCCCAAGGAGATCGCAGTGCTTTATCGGACCAATGCCCAATCGCGTGTCCTAGAAGAAGAACTGTTAAAACTGACGGTCCCTTATCGTATCGTTGGAGGTTTAAGTTTCTATTCACGAAAAGAAATCAAGGACTTGATCGCTTATCTTCGCTTGATTCATAACGAGAAAGATAACGTGAGTTTATTAAGGATCATCAATACGCCGAAGCGAGGGATCGGTGCGAGATCGATCGAGAAATTAGTAGAGGATGCAGATCGCAAAGGAACGAGTATTTATGAGGTGATCGAAAGTGGCAAAGAAGCCTCCTTCAAAGAGATGATGGAAGACTTAAAAAAAGTATCCGAAAACGTCACCCTGACGGAACTCATCGACAAAGTATTAGATACCACTGGGATGAAACGGGAACTAGAAGCGGAGAAAACCTTAGAGAGTGAAATTCGTCTTGAAAACTTAGAGGAATTTAAATCGATTACCCGTGACTTTGAAAAGCGGGAAGGACTCGTCTCCTTAGAAGACTTTCTCTTCGAAGTAAGTCTAGTTACGGATAAAGAAGAATATAGTGATGGTAATAACAAAATCAGTTTAATGACAGTACATTCCGTCAAAGGATTGGAGTTCGATTACGTTTTCGTCGTAGGGTTGGAAGAAGGAATTTTTCCACACATGAATGCTTTGATGGAAAGCAGTGCCGTGGAAGAGGAACGACGCCTTTGTTATGTGGCAATCACGCGAGCAAGAGTTGCACTTTACTTGCTCAATGCACGTCGTCGTGTCTTATTTGGTAATGACCAAGTGAACCCGCCTAGCCGTTTCTTGGGCGAGATCGAAGAGGATCTTTTAGAACCACTCAACGTTGCCTCCGTCCAAACACCGGAAGAGGCTTTCGCCAAGGAAGATATGATTTTGGAAGAGAATGTCGATTATCACGTTGGCGATTATGTCTATCATGATAATTTTGGGGCAGGTAGAGTGGTCGAAGTGACCAATACCTTGGTAAGTGTTGCGTTCAAGCACCCGTTTGAGATCAAGAAACTAATGAAAAATCATAAGAGTTTAAAGAAGGTGGAAGACAAATGAAGCAACCGTTAACGTTAGTCATCATGGCGGCAGGTATGGGCAGTAGATTTGGAGGACTAAAACAGATCGAACCAGTAGGGCCTCATGGTGAGTTCATCCTCGATTATTCGATTACAGATGCACTTCTAGCTGGGTTCAATAAATTCGTTTTCATCATCAAAAAGGAAAACGAGTCTATCTTTGAAGAGAAAATAGGATCCAGACTCAGGAAGAAGGCCGAAATCGTCTATGTCTATCAAGAGAATGAACAAGTACCAAATGGATATCAAATTCCAAAGGAGCGAGTGAAACCACTTGGAACAGGGCATGCGATCTACTGTGTCAAAGAGGCCGTAAAAGAAAACTTCGCTGTTATCAATGCTGATGATTTCTATGGTAGAGAATCATTCGCGGTTCTGGCCGAGTTCTTAAAGAAACTAGATAACACACAAAAGCCAGTGAAAGAGTATGCCATGGTTGGTTATCCGGTGGTCAATACCCTGACCGAATATGGTACCGTAAAGCGTGGCGTTTGCGTATTAGCGGGGCACTATTTGCAAGAACTGATTGAAAGTTCTGTCAAACGACGGGATGACGTCATTACAGCCAGTCCCGTCGATGGAAGAAAATCCTTCGAAGTATCTAAAGATACTTTCGTCTCCATGAATCTCTTTGGCTTCAGCAAAGAAATCTTTGCTGAACTAGAAGAGGAGTTCTTGGACTTTTTAGAAGAAAACCAGACCGATCTATCCACTTGCGAATTTCAGCTACCAACTGCCCTGGAAAACCAAATGAAAAAAGGGAAGGCACGCGTTCTAGTACTTCCAACGTCAGCCGTCTGGCATGGAGTTACTTATCGAGAAGATAAAGAAGAACTGGTGAAGGCATTAGCGATCTTGACTGAGAACGGGGAATATCGTTAAAGTAGAAAGGGAAGAATCAAATATCAGAAAAGAGGATGAAAGCAATGGAAGAACGTTACTTAGAATTGATTCAAATTTTAAATGAGGCAAATTACAATTATTATGTCCTAGACCATCCTACCATCACTGACCAAGAGTTCGATAAATACTTGCGGGAACTCATGACGATCGAAGAAGAACACCCTGAGTTAACCAGGGATGATTCTCCGTCGAAACGAATTGGTGGAGAAGTGATTGAGGGGTTTATCAAGGTATCGCACAAGATTCCGATGATGTCGTTAAGTAATGTCTTTAACGAAAGCGAAATTTTAGCGTTCGATCATCGTATTCAAAAAGAAGGTGTGCATCCTCAGTACGTTTGTGAGTTGAAAATTGATGGTTTATCGGTCTCTTTGGTTTATGAAAAAGGAAAATTCGTTCGTGGTGCGACACGAGGCGATGGTGTGGTAGGAGAAGATATCACCCATAATGTGAAGACGATCAAATCCGTTCCACTTACACTAACAGAACCGATCGATATCGAGGTACGTGGTGAAATCTACATGAGTAAGGAGACCTTGCGAAAGATCAATGAAGGTAGAGAAAAAGAAGGCCTGCCACTTCTTCAAAATGCCCGTAATGCCGCAGCCGGATCCGTACGTCAATTAGATTCCAAAGTGGCAGCTTCTAGAAATCTTGATACGTGGATCTATCATTTGCCAAATCCTCTGGACTACGGTATCGAAACGCACGAGGAAGCGCTAGACTATCTTAAAAAGTTAGGGTTCAAAGTCAATCCCAACAATCGTCTCGTAGAGGACATTGATGGTGTCTTGGAGTTTATCGGTGAAATGACGACGCGTAGAAGTGAATTACCTTACGATATCGATGGCGTCGTCATCAAAGTAAATAATATTCATAAGCAACAAGAACTAGGGTATACATCAAAGTATCCAAAGTGGGCAACGGCTTACAAATTCCCAGCCGAGGAAGTGTTAACGCGGTTAAATGATATCATCTTCACCGTCGGTCGTACGGGTAGAATTACGCCAAATGCGGTCTTAGATCCTGTGATCGTCATGGGTTCAACCATTTCACGAGCAACCCTACATAATGCCGATTATGTCAAGGAGAAGGACTTAAAGATCGGAGATATCGTTTCCATCCGCAAGGCAGGAGATGTCATTCCGGAAGTCGTGGAAGTCAAGAAGGAAAGAAGGACAGGAGCCGAAAAGGATTTCGTTATGATCACAGAATGTCCAATGTGTGGTACTGCTTTACAGAAGAAAGAAGGGCAAATTTGCTCATTTTTTCCAAACCCAAAATGTCCAACTCGGCATATTGGGGCATTTATTCATTTCGTTTCCCATGATGCGATGAATATTGAAGGACTTGGGGAAAAGATCATGGAGGATTTTTACAACCTTGGCTATATCGGTAGCATTGTTGACATTTATTCTCTCGACCAACATCGACAAGATTTGACACTTTTAGAAGGGTATGGAGATAAATCGATTGACAATTTATTAGAGGCAATTGAAAAGAGTAAGGGAAACTCTTTAGAACGCTTGTTATTTGGTCTTGGGATTCCTCATGTAGGAAGTAAGACGGCGAAGATTTTAGCGAGTCATTTTCTTACGCTTACTGCCTTAAAAGAAGCAACGTTTGAGGAGTTGGTCGAAATCCCTGACGTTGGGGAAATGATTGCGAAGAGCGTCATCGAATACTTCGCGGACGCCACCAATATCGCTCAGCTGGAAGAGTTAGAAGAGCTTGGAATCAATACCAAATATTTAGGCTCAATCGTCGAAGCAAAAGAAGACTTTTCTATGAAAACATTCGTCTTGACTGGCACCTTACAATCGATGACGAGAGAAGAAGCCAAGGCAAAGATCGAGGCCTTTGGCGGAAAGACTGTAGACTCCGTCAGTTCTAAGACTGGCGTGGTCATCGTAGGAGAGGCTCCGGGAAGTAAATATGATAAGGCATTGAAACTAGGTGTGCCCATCTGGACCGAGGAAGAGTTTTTAGAAAAATTAAAATAGTAAGTCTCTTCCCAAGAATCAGTTCCTTTACGATATTCTAACAAGGCAAATCATGTTGTCTATCAATCTGGTAAGAAAGTGGCGATTCACTTTCTTTTTTGGTGTGGTCCATGCTATAATAAGATACGTTGAAAGGAGCCTTTCGAATGGAAGAAAAACTGGATAGAGAAGAAGTGTTACATGTCGCGACACTTGCCCGTATCGAAGTGACAGAAGAAGAACTCGAACGGTATCAAGTACAACTGAAAAAGTTGTTGGATGAAGTAGACAAAATTAAAGAAGTAAAGAATTATGACGATGAGATGATCATTGCCCCCGTCGATCATGAAGCGTCACTGCGACCTGATATCGTAGGAGAAACTTTAACAAATGATCTTGTGATGCAGAATGCTCCAGTGCATGAAGCAAATTTTATCGAAGTGCCGGTGATGATTGATGAGTAAATATTTAGATTTCGAAATCAAAAAAATTCACGAATTGTTGGTAGCGAAAGAGATTACGCCATTAGATCTCGTGCAAGAATGTTTTGAAAGAATCAAAGCGAAAGAAGACTTAAATGCCTTCATTACATTAAATGAAGAAGAGGCTCTAAAAGAAGCAGAAGCACTCTCGAAGGTACCAGTGGAAGAAGAAAACCTTCTATTTGGGTTACCGATTGCTGTTAAGGATAACATCGTCACCAAAGATTTACGTACAACTTGTGCCTCGAAGATGTTAGCATCCTTTGTCCCAATCTACGATGCGACCGTTGTTGAGAAAATTAGGGAGAAACATATGATTATGATTGGCAAGACGAACATGGATGAATTTGCGATGGGTTCTACCAGTAGAACAAGTTATTTTGGGGCACCACATAATCCGTGGAACGCCACTTGCATTGCAGGTGGATCCAGTGGGGGAAGCGCGTCTTGTGTTTCCGCACGTCTTACGCCGTTTGCGCTTGGAAGTGATACTGGTGGCAGTATCCGACAACCCGCTAGTTACTGTGGTCTTGTTGGCATGAAGCCAACTTATGGGAGAGTATCGCGTTATGGACTTGTCGCCTTCGGTTCCAGTCTTGATCAAATTGGTCCAATGACCAGAACGGTCTACGAAAATGCCCTTTTATTAAATGCCATTGCGGGGCATGATGAAAAAGATATGACGAGTTCTTTCAAAGAGGTTGAGGATTATACGCGTCTTTTGGGAAAAGACATCAAAGGAATGAAGATTGGGGTTCCCAACTACTTCATGAGTGATATCGTATCGAAAGAAATCAAACAGGCCGTGCATTCTGTGATGACGTATTTGCAAGAAGAGGGGGCTACCGTCGAGATGATCGACATTGCTTATCTAGAACATGCCGTTACCTTATATCAGATCATTGCGATGGGTGAAGCGAGCAGCAATCTGGCTCGTTTCGATGGCGTGCGTTACGGATATCGCAGTAAGGAAGCGACAGATGTCGAAAGTCTTTACCGAAAAACGCGTCGAGAAGGATTTGGAAACGAGGTCAAACGTCGTATCATGGTAGGATCTTACCTCTTGAGTGGTGAGAATGCGGTGACTTATTACAACAAAGCCTTACAGATCCGTGATGACATGCAGAAAAGTTTTGAAAAAGCCTTTGAAACGTATGATCTCATCATTGGGCCAACGACGACAACCGTTGCTTATTCTTTAACCGATGACCTCGACGATCCTATGAAATCATTCTTAGATGACGTCTTAGTCATTCCTGTCAATATGGCTGGGCTTCCCGCGATGAATCTGCCGATCGCCTTCAATCAAGATCATATGCCGATCGGCTTACATATCATTGGGCCCGCTTTTTCCGAAGCTAAAATCTACCAGTTAGGAGCTTTCCTAGAAGAAAAGTTACACTTAGATTTAGATCCACGAGGTGAATGCAAATGAAACACTATGTTCCAACGATCGGACTTGAAGTTCATGTCGAATTAAAGACCGTAAGTAAAATGTTTTCGATCGCTCCAAACCAATATGGTGGAAGAGCGAACAGTGCCACTACCGTCGTTGATTTAGGTTACCCAGGCACCCTTCCATGGCTGAACCGAGAAGTCGTTGAAATGGGACTTAGGGCTTGCCAAGTATTAAACTGTACGGTGACCAGAAAGATGCATTTCGATCGTAAGAATTACTTCTATCCAGACAATCCAAAGAACTATCAGATCACCCAGGCAAGAACGCCGATTGGACGAAATGGTAAGCTCATCGTTACGATGGATGGGAAGCCTTTAACGATCGAGATCGAAGAGATGCACATCGAAGAAGATACTTGTAAAAGTATGCATCGTGGTAGGGTCAGTTTGTTGGATTTTAACCGAGCTGGCGTACCCTTGATCGAAATTGTTACGAAACCTTGCATTCACAGCAGCGAGGAAGCGATGGCCTATCTCGATAAACTGAGAGAAACCTTATTCTATGCGGGAGTCAGTGACTGTAAGATGGAAGAGGGAAGCATGCGGTGTGATGCCAATATCTCCCTTGCCGAAGAAGGTAGTAACCAATTAGGAACGAAGATTGAGGTCAAGAACATCAGTTCCATTCACAACGTCGGCCTAAGTATTGAAAAAGAGATCACAAGGCAAAAAGAACTCTTAGAAGCAGGCGAAACATTACGGGAAGAGACGCGTCGCTTTGATGATAAAACACAAAGTACGGTACTGATGCGCATCAAAGAGACCGGAAACGATTACCGTTACTTCCCAGAACCTGACATTCCTTACGTCGTCGTCACAGATGAGATGATGGAAGAGAGTATCAAGACGATGGAGATGCTTCCTGATGAACGACGCAAGAGATACCTTGCACGTGGCATGGCCGAATTGAACGTCGAAAAAATGATTCAGAATAAGAACTTAAGTGACTATCTAAATACATACATTGATACTGATCTTGATTTTCTAGTCGCCAGTAACCTATTGTTAGGGGATATCTCTTCTTACTTAAATCGGACTCATAAAACCCTTGAGGCTACATTCCTTACGAGCGAAAAGTTCCAATCTCTTGTCCGTAAGATCAGTAGAAAAGAATTAACGAGCCGTAATGTGAAGGATATCTTAGATATTCTTCTTGAAACAGAAGATTCTTTAGAGGAAGTGATTCAGTCTAAAGGAATTGAGAATATCTGTGATGAAAGTTTCTTAAATGACCTTGTCAAACAAGTAGTAGAAGCAAATAAAGCCAGTGTGGAAGACTACAAAAATGGACGTGATCGAGCCATCAAATTCTTGATGGGACAGATCATGAAACAGTCAAAAGGAAAGGCGAATCCGCAAGTGGCAAACGAGATCTTACTGAAGGAATTAGCCAAATATTAAAATTGATTGTTGTGCTTGGTTCGTGTATAATATAGATACTAAGGATGTGAAAAAATGGAGTTCGTTCGAAAAAACAAATATACCATCATCGTCGTCATTATCTTTATTCTATTGATAATTGTTGGGATATGTATCAAAAATACTTTCTTCCCGAACTTAGGAAAAGCCCTCTACGGCGACCGTTTAGATGGGATTGAAGAAGTCGAGATCAAAGATCAAAAGTTAGAACAAGTCATTGGTACTTTCCAAGATAAGGACTTCGTAGAGGAAGCTACGCAAGATGTCAAAGGAAAGTTAGTGACGTTTGTCGTAACTGTCAAAGATGACGTCGAAGTAAGCACCGCCAAGGGACTTACCACTGTCCTTAAAGAGGGATTCGATGAAGAACAGTTAGCTTTCTACGATTTTCAATTGATGATTAAGAAAAATGGGCAGGATGAAAAGTTTCCGATTATTGGTTATAAACATCATTCAAGCAGTGATTTCACCTTTACGAAAGATAGATAGGAGTGTTTTAAATGAAGAAAAAACTGATCATCATTCCCATTCTCTTAGCCTTAGGGACGTTTGCGGTAGTTTATTTTCATTTTTATAGTGTCGATGCGAAAACTGCTCTGACGGTATCAGAAAAACGTTGGATTGAAGACAACGCTTCTTCTGTTTACGATTTTGAAGTATTAAATAACTTCCCACTTTACGGGATGGATGGAACGGGTGTCTTATTCGAATTCTTAGATGATTTTGAAACGGATACAGGGTTAGAATTTAACAAGATCTCTTATTTAAAAGAGAGTAGTCCTCTGACCTCTGGTTATCGCATTCGCATTCTAAATAATGAGGATACCTTGACGGATCATGATTTGTTGGTCTTTGAAGATAGTTACGTAGCAATCGGTAAGACCTATCAACGCATCAATCACATTTCGGATATGAAAGATTACACGTTGGGTGTCTTCACGAGTGATATCGGAGAATTAAGTTATTATCTTAAATCGGCTTCGAATCTTTCTTACAAGACCTATGCAACGATTGCTGAACTTTACCAAGCCTTAGATGCGGGTGAGGTTCACATGATCATTGTACCAAACATCATGTATTTAGACGAAATCATGGGCAAGGAGGGGTATTCCATCAACTATTATTTCACCGAAATGTCGAAAAAAGTCGTCTTGACGCTTCCTGATGACAATACCAAACTAAATACGATCGTCAAGAAGTATTATCAACATTGGAAAGAGAATAACTATGTACAGGAATACAATCAAGCTTTCCTAGATTATTACATCGAAGCAAACCAGTTGAACGACAAGACCGAAGCCGATTTGCTTTCGAAAAATTACGTTTATGGTTATGTAGAAAATGCACCGTATGAAGTAACGGTTGATGGCAAGGTAAATGGAATTGCAGGGGAGTATATCAATCGTCTTGCGCGTCTTACGGATATTGACTTCACTTACCGCAAATACGACACCGTTGAAGATTTAGAAGAAGCGGTGAAGAAGAAAGAAGTGGATCTCTACTTTGATGAATACAACTTCGATGTCGATGATACCGATTATTTGACGACGATTTCTACCTTCATCGAAGAGTATGTCGTGCTTGGAAAGATAGAAGATGAGCACATCGTCACCTCATTTGAAAGTCTCAAAGGGGAAAATGTTGCTATGCTTCCGAAGACGGCTCTTTACCGGTATTTCGCTGATAATGCGCGGACGACGATTACGACGTATGAGGATGTGAAGACCCTTTCTAAGAAAGCCAAAGATCAGATGCTTGTCGTTGACAAAGAAGTCTACTTGAAATATCGTAACTCACTCTTTGAAAAGTATGAAGTGTTGTACCAAGATACGATGATGAACGATTATAAATTCATGGTAAAAAGTGACAATAAGACGTTCTATGATCTATTCAATTATCTGATCAATACGAATTCCTACTATCGTTATCGGAATACAGGGGTTAACACGATCAATCAGAGTATTTTTGAACGTTCTAACTTCTCACAGCTTTATCTGATCCTGCTGGCGATCATCTTCATTCCGTTGATTATTTTATTCATCATCTACTGTGTCTTAAAGCGCAAGAAGAAAGTCAAAGAAGTGAAGAAAGAAGATCGTCGAAAGTATACGGATATGTTGACGGCCCTAAAGAACCGTAACTATTTGAACTTGAAGATGAACGAGTGGGACAGCAATGAGGTTTATCCACAAGCTGTGGTCATCATCGATTTAAATAATGTGAAATACGTCAATGATAACTATGGCCATGAAGCAGGCGATCAGTTGATCATCAAGGCAGCTTCCATTCTAGTAAATACGCAGTTAGAGAACAGTGAAGTCTTGAGAACGGATGGCAATGAGTTCTTGATTTACCTCGTTGGTTACAGTGAACAACAGATGGAAACATATGCCAAGAAGTTGACGAAAGAGTTCAAGAAAGAACTTCCATACGAATTTGGGGCAGCCATCGGTTTCAGTATGATCATGGATGACATCAAGACGGTTGACGATGCGATCAATGAAGCAACGCTTGCGATGCGCGCCAATAAAGAAGAATATAAATAGAGGTAGCAATGAAAAAGATAGGTACTTTTCTTCAGAAAATTTATCATCTCATCACCAAACCAGAGATGCAGACACTTCCGGGGCAAGTTGCCTTCTTTTTCGTTTTATCAATTATTCCTTTAATTGCTTTAGTGGGCGGAATTGCATCCATCTTCTCTGTCTCTACAAGCGACATTTCAGCATTTATAGGTCAAGTATTACCACATGGTGTCGCTGATTTGTTATTACCTCTTACGGCTGGTCAAATGCCATCTTCTGGCATGGTGATCTTTTTCATATCAGCGTTCTTCCTGGCTTCTAACGGAACGAACTCGATGATTACGGTGGCGAATACCCTTTATCATGAAAAACACAAGAACATCGTCAAAAAACGAGGGAAAGCGATCCTTTTGACGTTTCTCTTGGTAGGTCTATTTACGTTTGTCTTGTTGGTGCCAATCCTAGGAGAGGTGGTGCTAAATTTCTTAGAGACAAAGGGTGGAAACCAGTTTATTCCCATCATTTATAATACGTATCAACTCTTAAAATGGCCCCTGGGAATCATCTTTATTTATCTCAACATTAAGGCTCTTTACCAACTGGCTCCAGATAAGGAAATTCCCGTCACGACTACGAGGGCAGGTGCTATTTTTACGACGATCGCCTGGATTGGTATTACAAAGATTTATTCCGTCTATGTCGATAAGATCTCTAACTATAATGCCTTTTATGGAAGTCTATCAAATATCTTAATCCTGTTGTTATGGATTTACTTTCTTTCCTATGCCTTCGTCATCGGGATGGCTCTAAATGCCTCACAGATGGAAGAGTCGTCCACTGATAGACATGGCGAAGTGGAAGAGACCACGGATATGCCCTGACGGATTCATTCTCCTAGATAAAGAATAAGAGAAGGAGGTGTCCTATGAATAAGAAAACGGCGCGAGGTTGGAAACGATGTGGAGTCACGTTACTAGATCCTACTACGACATATATTGATTCCGAAGTGAGAATAGAAGCAGGTTGTGTCATCGAACCGAATGTTTCACTTTTGGGCTCTGTCATCTTAGAAGAGGGAAATCGAATCGGCTCGAATAGTGTCTTAAGAAATTGTACCTTAGGAAAGAACAATCGCATATATGCATCTTTCCTAGAAGATGTAAAGATGAAGGATGAGAATATCATCGGCCCTTTTGCCCATCTTCATGACGATGTGAGACTAGGGAGTCGAAATGAGATTGGCAACTACGTTGAACTTAAGAAGACAAGGGTAGAAAGCGACAATAAAATGAAGCATCTATCCTACATAGGCGATGCGGTGATTGGAAATCGAAATAATCTTGGAGCTTCGACGATTACGGCGAACTTTCGCAAGGGAAGTCCAAAGAAAGAGAAGACGACGATTGCAAATGATACCTATCTCGGAAGTCACGTGACGTTGATTGCACCTCTTTCTGTAAATGATCGGGCAAGTATTGGGGCAGGATCAGTGATCACCCAGGATGTACCGCAGGATAGTCTTGCGATTGCAAGAAGCAAGGAGACAGTAAAAAAAGATTATTATAAGGAGCAGAAATGATCGTAGATATTATTGAGAAAAAGAAAAATGGAATGAGCCTGTCTAAGAATGAGTTAGAGACGCTCTTCACTGGTTATCTAAACGGATTCGTACCAGACTATCAGATGAGTGCTTTTCTGATGGCTGTTTGCTTTCAGGGGTTAACAGAAGAGGAAATTTTTATCCTAACGGACCTCTTCTTGCAAAGTGGAGAACAACTTTCACTAGAGGATATTCCGGGGATCAAAGTAGATAAACATTCTACTGGTGGAATTGGTGATAAGACAACGCTCGTGATTGCACCGTTAGTTGCTTCATGTGGTGTTCCAGTCGTCAAGATGAGTGGAAGAGGCCTTGGCTATACAGGAGGAACGATCGATAAATTAGAGAGTATCCCAGGTTTTCGAACGAATTTAACCGAGGATGAAATCAAGGAACAGGTTAAGAAGATTGGCGTTGTGGTGACGGGACAAACGCACAATTTAGTTCCAATGGACAAAAAAGTTTATGCCCTGCGTGACGTGACAGGAACTGTAGAATCGCTTGGTTTGATCGCCGTCAGCATTATGAGTAAGAAACTAGCAAGTGGTGCGGATAAAATCCTGATTGATATTAAGACAGGGAAAGGTGCTTTACTTAAGACGAGAGAAGACGCACAAGCAATCAGTGAATTGATGAAGAAGATTGGCACACATTATCATCGTGAAGTAGAAACAGTCATCAGTGATATGAACAATCCGTTAGGACGAACCATCGGTAATCGCCTAGAAGTATTAGAGGCCATCGACGTTTTAAAAGGGAAAGAGAAAGGGGCATTCCAAGAACTCTGTCTCGATCTTGCTTCGCGCATGGTAGCAATGGGGAAAGAGTGCGAATTAGCAAAGGCCAAAAAAGAAGTTCTCGAAGCTCTATTATCGGGAAAAGCATTGGCTAAATTCTTAGAATTTGTAGAGGCACAGGGCGGTGATTGTAAGTCGTTACCGATCGATGTCGATTATGTCGAAGTAAAAGCTGATCGCGAAGGTACCATCACAGCCATCGATGCTTTGAAGTTTGGCAAACTTTCAGTGTCATTGGGAGCCGGTAGAAAAGAAGAAGGGGATACAGTAGATCCTGAAGTGGGAATTGTCCTAGAAAAACTAGTCGACGATACGGTTCTCGTAGGAGATGTCCTCTGTAGAATCTATTATCGGGATGCGCAAACTCTTCCTGATGTGGCTTCTTACTTTACGATTGATTAGGGTATCAGTACCTGTTTGCTTTTTATTTGTCTAAATAGCGTACATAATATTCATCAAAGGTAAGATCCAGTTCATAGATCTCTTTGGCGATTTGTTCACCCACATAACGATAGTGCCATGACTCATAGTCATAGCCAGTGATCTGTTCTTTTCCTTTTGGGTAACGCAAGATGAAGCCATATTCGTGGGCATGTTGTTGCATCCACTGAAATTCTTCTGTACTTTCAAAATTTGTATAACTCGTTTGGCCATTGTCAACATCGACCGTGAGTCCCGTTTGATGTTCGGAAAAACCAGGGCGTGCGGAATAGGAATCTGCTTTCTCTTGTCCGTCCTTTGTGACATAACGTTGATATAATTCCACTTGGTATTGGAAAGATCGATAAGCAGAGACTGCTCTAATATAGAACCCTTCTATCTTTGCCTGTTGTGCCATTTTCTCAAAGGCAATACGGGCAACATGCACAAGTTGTCGATCACTTACGTTGTATTCTTGGGCGATTGCTTCCAACTCTTTCGGTGTGTAATTACTTGGGAGAAAGTGATACTTATTTACCAGTAGATCTACTTGCTCAAGTCGCACTACTTGTGTTGTATTTTCATAGAAGGGACCATCTAAGCCGATGTTAACGTGCGTTACAACATCTTCCAAAGGAAGGTTTGGATTTCCCTTTTGATATGCCAAGTAACGATCCTGTTTCGTGCTTTGATAGTATGGTAGCCTCTGAGATAAAGAAGACTTCTCCTTTTGCTTACAGGCAATGTTGACAAAAAGGACTAAGATTAGGAATAGAACAAGACAAAGTTGTTTCATTTTTTTCACCTCACTTTCATCATACGAAAGAAAGTGACAGGATTAGACTTGTTATTGTATAATAAAAAAGAAGGCGAGCAAAATGAAGAAAAAGAAAACTTGGTTGTTGATTTTAATGATCATAGCAATTTTCCTAATTGGTTTGGGGCTTTGGGCATTCTTATTCCAAAATACAGGTGAAGAAGCCAAATTGAAAGAAGAGATTGGCAAATTATCCGAAATAGATTTCACGAAAGAAACCGTTCCTATGGATATCGTGACCACAGGTGATTATGCACTCGTCGAAGCGGGAATCAAATCATACTTGAATGAATATGGGATGTTGTTACGCGGACTCATGGAAAAGATTGATGATGAGCGTTTGACAAATATACTACAGATTGAAAACTATCAAACAGATGGACCAAACTTTCAAAGTAGTCTCGTCTATCTTTCAGAGCTTAAGCAAGAAGTCACAGAGGAAATCGAACACTTGGTAGAAATGATGAGCGATGCGTATATTGATCAAATGATCGCCGAGGAAAAGTTAAGTGAACGCTATCAAAAATTATATCGGGAATTACTCTTAGGAGATCTTGAGGAAGATTCTTTTCTTGAGTCAACCGCTACGTTAAATGAAAGTAAGCAAGAATTCTTAGACTTAATCGATCGTGATGAGAAGGTTCTTACCTTTCTACGAGAGAATCAAGACAGCTGGAGCATTGCCCAGGATGCGATAGAGTTTTCAACCCAAGAATTAGTTGATCTCTATAATGCACTCATCGAAAGCTAGCATGTGCTTGGTTTTAAGGCATATAGGATCCCTGAGGATCTTTTTGTTTCTCAACCTTCAAAAATTCGAGTTTTTCTGGCATACATTAAAAGTAGCCAACATAATTTTAAACTAGGAGTGATCAATTTGCGAAAACTAGGAATTTTATGTTTGGTTTTTTTATTTCTTGCTCCGCTCGTCGTCAAAGCAGAAGAGAGCGAAAATGATCCAATCCCAGGTGCGGAAAGTGGTATCTTGATAGAAGCGACGACCGGACAGATTCTGTATGAAAAGGAAAGTCATGAAAAGAAAGCAGTGGCATCCTTGACCAAGATGGTTGCTCAGATCTTAATTTTAGAACAGATCGAGTCAGGGAAACTCAAGTGGACCGATGAGGTAAGAGCCAGTGCCAATGCCTCAGGAATGGGTGGTAGTCAAATCTATCTGTCAACGGGTGAAGTGATGACCGTTAAAGATCTGATGAAAGGGATTTCGATGGCTAGTGCGAATGATGCAACCGTGGCAATGGCTGAACACATCGCTGGAACGGAAGCAAATTTCGTCAAAATGATGAACGATAAAGTCAAAGAATTGGGATTAAAAGACACTAATTTTAAGAATTGTACGGGACTAGATGAAGATGATCATTATTCGACCGCTTATGATTTGGCGATGATTGCGAAAGAACTATTGACACATCAACAGATCTTTGACTATTCTTCCGTCTATGAAGATTATCTAAGAACAGATACTCCAAATAAGTTCTGGTTAGTAAATACCAATAAGCTAGTTCGTTTCTATGATGGGGCAGATGGGTTAAAGACAGGGCACACGGATAATGCCAAGTACTGTATTGCTGCAACAGCAAAACAAAATGGGATGCGTCTGATTGCTATCGTTTTAGGAGAAGAGGAAAGCAAGGTGCGAAACAGTGAGACAATGGCACTACTAGACTATGGATACAACAACTATAAAGTGACAACGTTAAAAAAACAGAATGAGTCTGTAGGAAAGATCAAGTTCGAAAAAGGGACAAAAGATACCGTAGATGTCGTGCCACTCGTGGACGCTGTTCGCCTATCGAAGAAAAATGAGGAAGAAAAACAATATACGACGAATGTTAAGTTAAATGAGATCAAACTCCCTGTCAAAGTAGGAGATGTCGTAGGAAAACTGGAGATTCTAGATGGTAGAAATGTCGTAGGAGAGGTAGCACTTACCGTGAAAGAACCAGTAGAGAAGAGTAGTTTCCTAGAACTCTTTTATCGCACGATTTCCGATATTACAGGAGGTCATTTATCTCTTTTCTAAGTAAAAGCAAAAATCCCCTCAAGAAGAGGATTTTTTATATTCTTTTTATCATACTGAAAGCACTGTTCTACAAAATTCGACAAACGAAGATTCTATAATCAAAACCGTGAGGAAGCAAAGACAGAAAAGATGGAAAAGTTTTGTCGATTGTGAATCATTTTCACAAAAGTAGTTCTATATGAATTTGTAAGGTGATGAAAGATGAATTTTGAATTTCGCAAAGGGATTTTATTTATCCGATTTTTAAATGGATTCAGTCGCTTCGAAATCGAGGCTTTCCGAAGGAGAATTGATACTTTCTTACTTGAGAACGGAATTCGTTACTTCGTCTTCAACTTTGAAAATATTCCTTTCTTAGATGAAAAAGTTCTATCGGTCATTGAAGAAAACTATCAGAAGGTAGTTTCCTATCAGGGAAGAGTACTATTTTGTGGCCTAAGTCCTAAAGTAGTACTGACGATGAAGAAAGATCACATCTTACAGAACAAAGAAATTATTTATAATGAGATAGGAGCGTTTCAATGTATACAGATTTAATAGAAGTAGACAGATTGATGGAAAATGAGGGACTTGTCTATTCGATCATTCATCGCTTTGGCAAAGTAGGCGTAGATGAAGAAGATCTCTATCAGGTTGGAATGATTGGACTACTGAATGCCTCACGTAACTATAAAGAAGATAGTGGTGCCAAGTTTTCCACTTATGCATACAAGTACATCCTAGGAGAGATCTCTGAATATTTACGTAAGTCCCGCCCACTCAAGGTGAATAAAGAGACCATCCAGTTAGAGAGATTAGCGCGTACGACAGGTGAATATATGACGCAACAATTAGGAAGAATTCCCACACTGACGGAGGTTTCCTTATATTTAAATATTCCCGAAGAAAAACTCATTGAAGCAAAGCAAGCGACTGAGTATGTCGAAAGCTTCGACTACCCGATCTGTGAAGATGGGAAAGAGATCAACTTATATGATGCTGTTCCAATGGAAGAATGTGCCTATCAAGCAGAAATGATCGATCTAAAAACAGCGTTGGAAAAACTCCCAGAAGAAGAACGAACGCTCATTGAATCACGTTACTTCGAAGGGAGGACACAACAAGAGACTTCTTCTTTACTAGGCATTTCACAAGTTCAAGTATCAAGGAAAGAGACGAAAGTACTTCAAAAATTAAAATCGAATTTAGCAGCATAAAAAGGCTATCGCTTGATAGTCTTTTATTTGGTAGGGTGATCGTATCCTCTCTTGTCTCTACGATCTTTTCAATGGCTTAGGAAAACATTCTTGTGGATCGTCATCGCTAGGCAAAATCGTCTTTATCATTCCATATTTTTTCTTGAAAAGTCAAAATTTTGTATAAAAAAATAAAATGCTTCCAGAATACAAATGGTGATAACATGGAAGCAAAAACGTATGAAAAGATCCTAGAGAAACATAAACCAAAAGAGACGAGAGTAAAAAATGCCCTTATCGCTTTTGGGGTTGGTGGACTGGTAGGTGTTCTTGGCCAATTGTTGATCGATCTCTACGCTTACTGGTTCGATATTTCTACCAAAGATGCTTCGATCTTCATGATCGTAACGCTAATTTTCTTAGCGTCTTTGTTCACAGCGTTAGGCTTTTTTGATAAATGGGTCACTTTTGCCAAATGTGGGCTATTGATTCCAATTACAGGCTTCGCTCACTCCATGACGAGTGCTGGAATCGAGTACAAAAGAGAAGGTCCGATCTATGGTGTTGGCAGCAACATCTTCAAACTCGCGGGTTCCGTTATCTTATATGGCGTTGTAGCCGCTTGGTTTTTCGGACTATTGCGACTGTTGATGATGGGAGGTTAAAAAGATGACGTTTCGATATCACAACGTATACGTTGGCAAAAGTAGTACGGTAGCAGGTCCTTATGAAGCCAAAGGACCTTTGAAAAATACATTTGATAAAGTCTACGAAGAGGATCTTTATATGAAAGAGAAAAGTTGGGAAAAAGCTGAAGTGCGACTTCTACAAGATAGTATCAAGATCCTTCTCAAAAAGCAGGGCAAGAAGAAAGAAGAGATCGATCTTATCATCGCAGGAGACCTCTTAAATCAGATCTCTTCCTCTTGTTATGCAACTGAAAAATTAAAGACGCCATTTCTTGGAATTTATAGTGCCTGTGCGACCAGTGTCGAGGGAATGATCATTGCATCGACTTTCATCGAAGGTGGAAATGTTTCAAATTGTCTTGTTGCAACATCTTCACATAACATGTCGAGTGAAAAGCAATTCCGTAATCCGACCGAGTATGGAGCCCCAAAACCAAAGACCGCGACTTTTACAGCAACGGGTGGTGCCTGTATTTACCTATCGAATGAAAAGAGCAAGATCAAAGTAGAAAGTGCCACGATCGGTAGGATCATCGATATGAAACAGAATGATCCACTTCACATGGGTGCCGTGATGGCTCCAGCGGCAGCGGATACGATTCATCAACATCTAGAAGATATGAAACGCGATCCATCCTATTACGATCTTATTTTAACAGGCGACTTAGGAATCTATGGGAAAGAGATTTTAAAAGATTACATGTTGACAGAGTATGGCACAACATTAGAAGATAACTACAATGACTGTGGGACATTACTCTATGATCTAAACAATCAAAAAGAGGTTTTGGCAGGTGGCAGTGGTCCAGTCTGCAGTGCCTTAGTTAATTACGGACACATCTTAAAGTTACTAGAGGAAGGCACAATCAAAAAAGTATTACTTGTTACAACGGGTGCCCTATTCAGTCCAACCTTCGTCTATCAGAAGGAAAATATCTTAAGTATTGCTCATGCGATCAGCTTGGAGGTGGTAAAATGATTTATCTCAATGCTTTCCTCTTTGCGGGTTTTGTCTGTCTCGTTTCACAGATTATTTTAGACAATACCAAACTAACGCCAGGCCACATCACGAGTATCCTAGTCATTTTAGGTGCAGCCTTAGATACGTTTGGAATTTATGACCGCATCGTCTTATGGGCTGGTGGTGGAGCATTAGTTCCCATCACGTCATTTGGTCACCAATTGATCCATGGTGCTTTAGCACGCAGTCAGGATCTAGGGCTCATAGGACTCTTGGTTGGAATGTTTGATCTTACGGCGTCGGGGATTACAGCAGCGATCGTATTTACTTTTATCTTTACCTTGTTCTTCAAACCGAAAGACTAAACAGTCTTTTTTTCTTTGTCAAAATGTGATACAATAAGATCCATTTGATGGAGGGAAAAGATGAATGCAGTTCGACAAGACGCTATTGAGGCCTTAAAAATCATTGATCAAGGGCAATTATTTTATCCCAGATTCATGTCAAGAAGTCCCATCTATGCTTGGACGACAGAAAATCTAACAGATTATTATAACCAGATTGATTTCTCTGGGAAAAAAGTTCTCACCGTTGCATCTTCAGGAGATCACGCACTAAATGCATTTCTATATGGCGCTAAATCCGTAGAAACCTTTGATGTGAATCGATTGCAAAGGTATATGCAAGATTTAAAGTTGGTAGCAGTTCGTCGAATGGATCATGATACTTTTATGGAGTATTTTAATGCTCCTTTCGATTCTCGAAAAATTTTCACAAGTTTCTCGGAAAGAACTTATCAGTGCTTGCGTGAAGAACTTCCTTGTGATACACGTACATTTTGGGATATGATTTATCAAGAGTTTAGTGGCCCTAAAATCGTCAATGAGTTTTTTCTGGAAGATAGGATCTTAGAAAGCGCACTAAATGATCGAAATCCTTACACGACAAAAGAAAACTATCAGAGACTTCAAGGAAGTCTTAAGAAGCAAGTATTACCTTTTCAGGAAAGAGATTTATTATCTTTACCATCGCAACTGGAAATGAAAACGTATGATATTATTCTTCTTTCTAATATTTCACAGTATGTCCTGATGACTTCAAAGAACGAGTGCCCAGCAAAGACAGCGGAAAGAAAACAAAACTTTTATAAAACAATTGTTGAATTGATGGAACAACATTTAAATCCAAGTGGCCTTTTAGTTGCTGAATATTTATATCCCAAAATTTATCAACAACGAAAAGAGAGTCTACCTAACTT
>CAZJUW010000001.1:0-27262 GCA_964549325.1 uncultured Muribaculaceae bacterium | reverse complement strand
CCTTTTTTATTCATCTTGATCCCTTCTATTCTGTCTATATTATAACAGACTTCCATTTTTTCTTTGTCAAAAAATTTATGAATTACCAAAAAAAGATAATCTTATGTGATTATCCCCAAAAGCGATCTAATAGTTCTTTTACAAACGAAGTATATTCTACTTCATCCGTTTCTGTTTCCTCTCCTTCTAATAAACAAAGTGGTGGAAATAACACACACCACCAGTTATCTCCATTTCCTTCGCCAAGCGTCACGACTAATGATTCGTAATATCCTTCCTGATAAGTAACTCCTCGGTATTGTTTTTCCGGAAAATAATTTAGACCATAGTTAACGTTAAAGTCCTGTGTTGAGTTATTTTCTAACAGTGTATTAGAAACAATATTTTCAATTGGTTTGATCTTTTCTTGAACTTTTTCTCTTACCTCTTCTACTGATGCGGCATCTTTGAGTAGGTCAACTAATTCTATTTGAACACCACCTTTTACTTTCTGTTTTAACAACTGGTCTTCTTCTAAATTACTATTTGGAATAATACGGAAACGAATGGCTTCTTTCGGTATGATTAGCTCCTCTTCTTTTTTAGAGAAACAAATTCCTAATAATAAAATGGTAACGATGATAATCACGGCTTTTTTCAATGGAAAAACCACCTTTCATTTCATGTTGGGTGGTTTTACTTTTCTCTATACCAAATTATGAAAGACAAAAAGGAAGCGATTTCGACCTTGTAAATCTTTTTCTACGATGGCTTGATCATTTGGTAGTAGCTCTCTTACCAAAGAGAGTAATTCTTCTTTTTGCCCTGCACCGATTTCAAAAGCCAGCAGATAAGACTCTTTCGTATGGGTTGGAACCTCTTTTAAAATCTTACGATAAAAGTCTAATCCATCTTCTCCCCCGTAAAGCGCAAGGGAAGGCTCATTCTCTTTTACAATGGGCTCAATCTCTTCATCGAATGCAATATAGGGTGGATTCGAGATGATCACATCATACTTTCCCGTATTTTCTTCTAGCATGTCTTTCTGTTCTAACAAAGCATACAAGCCAAGTTTTGCACTATTTTTCTTTGCAACTTCTAAAGCATCTTCACTGATATCTAGCAAAGTCACATTACAATCAGGGCGATGCTTCTTGATCGTCAAACCAATCACGCCACTTCCTGTCCCAAGATCAATCACATCAACTGGTTGTGGAAAATATTCTTTCATATAATTTAAAGTCTTCTCAACCAACTCTTCTGTTTCACATCGAGGAATCAGGACAGATTCATCAATCTGGAACTCCAAGCCATAAAAGTTCACCGTCCCTATCACGTATTGGAGTGGTTTTTGATTCGCAATCGCTTCAATACTTTCTTGATATTTTTGACAAATTTCCTGATCGACTACGTCATCTAAGTGCAGATATAACTCCAAGGGATTCCAATTCAAGTAAGTTGCTAAAAGTAATTTGGCTTGATCAGAATGAATTTTTTTCTTTCCTTCAATTAAAAGTTCTTCAACTGTCATCGTCTAACTGTAACGTGATCGTTTGATCCTTGAGAACGACTCTTTTGTAGTGCTTCATATGCTTCCTTTGCTAATCCTACCCGTTCTTCTTCTTGAACAAACTGCTCACTACTCCAAAAAACATCGGCATTTTTCACGTTAATGTGGAGTGTTTCTTTTTGACAAGTTGGGCACAAGAGGGGAACCTTTTTGCCAAATTGATCGGGCATCTGCTTTAACCTAGGGAGTGGATATATTGCACCACATTCTAGACATACATAATCTGAACTATTATTTTTCATCGGTTTCACCTTCTAATTTTCGTTTTTGATCTTCCATCGTTAAGGCATTGATAAGATCATCTAAATCGCCATCCATCACGCGGTCTAAGTTCTTCGTCGTATAGTTAATACGATGATCAGTCACACGGTTTTGGGGCTAATTGTAGGTGCGAATTTTTTCAGCCCGATCCCCTGTTCCAATCTTACTTCTTCGTTCACTGCCTTCCTGTTGTGCTTTTTCTTCCTCCATCTTTTCATAAAGTCTTGTCTTTAGTACCTGCATTGCTTTTTCGCGGTTCTGAATCTGACTTCGTTCATTTTGACAAGTGACGACAATCCCTGAGGGAATATGAGTAATACGGACGGCACTGTCAGTCGTATTGACTCCTTGCCCACCGTTCCCACTCGAGCGATAAATATCTACTCGTAAATCGTTGGGATTGATCTCTACATCCACTTCTTCTGCTTCTGGCATAACTAGTACTGTCGCTGTAGAAGTCTGTAGTCTACCATTGGACTCTGTAACAGGAACACGTTGCACACGATGCGAACCACTTTCGTACTTAAAGGTACGATAAGCTGACTCTCCTTTGATCATGAATTCAATTTGCGAAAAGCCGCCCGCCTCACCATCGATGGCATTATAGACTTCATAGCGGAAGCCCTTCTTTTCGGCATAACGTGTATACATACGGAATAAGTCTCCTGCGAAGATATTGGCTTCATCCCCTCCTGCAGCACCTCTAATTTCCATGATGACATTCTTGCCATCGTTTGGATCCTTAGGGATGAGTAAGAACTCTAACTTTTGCTCTAATGATCCTTTTTCTTCTTCTAAGTGCACTAACTCTTCTTTGGCAAATTCTCCAAGTTCCGGATCTTTCACAAGTTCTTTTGCTTCCTCTAAGTCAGAAAGTACTTTTTTATATTGACGGAAGACAGTAATCGTCTCTTCCATATCGGATAATTCCTTCGAATACTCTTTCATCTTCACTACAGACGAAAGAACTTCTGGTTTTGTCAGTTCCTCTTGTAACTCTACATAATGCTTTTCCATGATTTCTAAACGTTCTATCATTTGTTCACCTCTCGGTTTCTGTGTTCCTATTATATCATATGCCAAAATAGTCATGCAACCAAAGATCGTCAGGCAGGAAAATAACAAAAATGAAACAGTTATTCCTGTTCCATTTCCTCTTCATCGATGACAACTAAGTCTTTTAAGCCATCATCTTGTTCATCATAATCACCATCATCATCACCCGCGTCGTAATCATCCTCTAGCGCCTCTTTTTCTTCTTCCTCAGGCTCTTCTTTCACATCTTCTAGTTCCTCTTCTTCCTCTTCCTCGGTCTTTAAAATCACCTTGTCAGAAGTATGACGACTGCGTAAATCCCAAAATCCGTCTTCTAACATAACGAAACGCTTATCTGTCGTCAAAGAGGTATAGAAATCACCAATCTTGTTTTCAAAAGTACTTTTTGGTAATTCTAATAAACGAATGATCTCCTGAAAGATCTCAGCAGTATTCATCTTTCCTCGTTCTGTTAATAATAGATTTGTGATGTCCTTGTTCGAAAGGAGTTCTAATTCTTCTTTTTTCATCTTTTCTAATTTCATATTGTCCTCCTACATCTTTTCATAAGCATCGACCCCAATCAGTTTCAGGGCGTTTTTTAATACGATTTCTACTGCTTGGATAAAGCAGAGTCGATCTTTCGTCTTTTCAACGTCATCTGTTACGATCTGTTCATTCGCATAATACGAATGAAAGAGTGTTGCTAACTCATAAGCATAGTTTGTAATGGGATGAACTTCTCGCCGAAGTGCTGATCGTTCAACAACTTCCTGGAATTGTTCCATTTTTTCTAATACATGATATGCATGTGGTGATGTAATGGTTTGGAAATTCGTCCGATTTAGCTCTAATCGATCCGCATGATCTTTTAAAATAGAACAAATTCTCGCATGAGCATAATTGATATAGTAAACAGGGTTTTCACTAGATTGTTTCAAAGCGAGGTCTAAATCGAAATCTATTTGACTATCTAGACTATGAGAAACGAAGAAATAACGAATGACATCAGTTCCTACTTCATCCATCAGTTCCCGAATTGTAACAGCATTCCCTGTACGTTTACTCATCTTTACTTCTTGGCCATCTTTCATAAGACGTACCATCTGAAGGATTTTGATATTCAACTTCTCAGGATCATAACCCATGAAGGTGACGGATGCTTTTAGCCTAGCAATGTAACCATGGTGATCAGCGCCAAAGATATCGATCAACTCATCAAATCCACGCTTGTATTTGTTGACATGGTTTGCAATATCAGGAAGTAGATAAGTATTCGTGCCATCCGTCTTAACCAAGACCCGATCCTTTTCATCACCATAGTCAGTAGTTTTTAAATATAAAGCACCATCTTGCGTATAAGTAACTCCCTTTTCTTTCAGCGTTTCTAAAGTCTTTGCGACGAGTCCATCCTGATATAACTTCGCTTCACTCGTCCAGACATCGAAGTCCACATGAAAATCATTTAAATCCTTTTTGATAACATCTAGTAAAATATTTAGTCCATACTGACGGAAAAAGGCAATGTCATTATCAACAACATGATCTTGATATTCTTCATAAAGTTGTTTTGCAATTTCAATGATTTCTTTCCCATGGTACCCATTCTCTGGGAGTTCTTCTGCAATTCCACATAAATTGCGATAACGAGCTCTTATGGAAATGCCTAAGTTGTTCATCTGGTTTCCACCATCGTTGATGTAATATTCTCGCGTGACATCATATCCTGCAAATGTGAGAATTCTGGCCATACTATCTCCATAGGCTGCACCACGTGCGTGACCTAAATGTAAGATTCCTGTTGGATTGGCACTGACGTACTCCAAGTCAATCTTTTTCCCAAGACCAATGTCACTGGAACCGTATGTCTCTTTTGCCATAACGATACGTGGGATCAACTGCAACAGATATCTTTTATCCACAAAAAAGTTGATGAACCCAGGTCCTGCAATCTCTACTTTCGTAAACCGTTCTTTGGGCAAATCTGCTACGATACGCTCTGCAATGGCCCTTGGGCTTTGATGAAGTATATTAGCTAGCTTCATCGCTATATTCGTGGCAAAATCACCATTCGCTTTTTCTTTTGGAACCTCGATTAAGATCTCTTCTTCATAATCGATGTTCTGTTTTTTTAGTGTTTCCTGTAAGGCCTGTTGGATGTTTTCTTTCATTCTACTTCCTCCCATGCAACCTCAAAGTTGATTTTGGCATCTTCATCGCCTAATAAGTAATATTCTACCGAAAAGCATGTTTCATTCATCGTAAGTGTTTTCGTAACGATCGAAAGATGAGCATCTTTATTGATTTCTTTTAAAGAATACGTTCCCACCGTATGTGCTTTGTCATCCCACGTTAACGTCACGATAGAATTTGCATCTTCTTTTCGCAAGGTGTTTTTTTTAAAATTTAAGAAGTACTGTGTCTCATTTTCTTTCCATTTCAAAGTGCGATCGCAAGAAGCATACATGCCAAGGGAAGAAATCTTCGTAACCTCGTTATTTTGCCTGATAAATCCTGATATTTTGCACTTTGCCATAGTTCTTTCCTTCCTAAATCTACTGTGCATTATAACATACCTGTTAAGAATTGGAATACATATTTTAAAGTTTATTTTTCATACTAGTTTTGAAAGGTTGGTTTTCGTATGAAGATACTCAAAAAAACGATCAAATGGCTTGTCATCTTAGTAGCTGTTTTCTTTTTGGGAAATGTTGCTGTATATACTTATGCGTTGATTACACCAAAATTACAGATCAAGAGTGCCAACAGCTTTTCATTATATGATAACCAGGAAAAGGTATTTTATCAGGGATCTGGGGCAAAAGAATGGATCGACTTAGATAAGATTTCCAAATATATGATAGATGCGACAATTTCGACGGAAGATAAAAACTTTTATAAACATAAGGGATTTGACTTTCTGCGCATTTTAAAGGCTAGCTACGTCAACATCACCACGCGAAGTAAATCCCAAGGCGCCTCTACCATTTCGCAACAATATGCAAAAAATCTGTTTTTGGACTTTGATAAGACATGGAAACGAAAATGGGATGAGATGTGGCTTACGATTGAACTTGAGGCTCATTATTCCAAAGAAGAAATTTTAGAAGGGTATCTAAATACAATCAACTATGGCCATGGCATGTATGGAATTGAAAATGCAAGTCAGTTTTACTTTAATAAGAGTGCCAGTGAACTAGATCTTGCCGAAGCGAGTATGCTCACAGGGATTCCAAAGTCCCCCAGTAACTATTCTCCTCTCGTCAATGAAGAAATTGCCAAAAACAGACAGAAGATGATTCTGGAAATGATGGTGAAGAATAAGTACATCACACAGGAAGAGATGGATGCTGCTTTAAAAGAAGAGTTGACCTATGTTGGAAAAAAAGAACTCATCAATTTGTCGACGATTATGTACTATCAGGATGCTGTCTTAGATGAGTTGAAGTCAATCCAGTCCATTCCAAGTTCTTATCTTGATACTGGTGGACTCAAGATCTATACCAATTTAGATCTTGCAGCCCAAACGGCTCTTGAGAATCATATCGCTGAGACGATTCCAGAAGACAGTGAAGTTCAAGTAGCAAGCGTAATGATGGATCCTAATACTGGAAAAGTCATTGCCTTAGCGGGTGGTACAGATTACAATAAATCTCAATTCAATCGGGCAACACAAGCAAAGCGACAAGTTGGATCCACCATGAAGCCATATCTGTACTATGCAGCCTTAGAGAACGGCTTTACTTCCAGTACGACATTTACGAGCGAACAAACGGTCTTCAATTTCTCGGACAATAAGACTTATGCACCTCAAAACTATAATGAGAAGTATGGAAATAAACCGATCTCTATGGCAACAGCCATCGCTTACTCAGATAATATCTATGCCGTAAAGACTCATATGTTCTTAGGAGAAGATGTCCTTGTGAACATGGCAAAACGAGTAGGTATTACAGCAGAATTAGAGCCCGTCCCTTCACTCGCTCTAGGAACAGGAGAAATTGGAATTATCGAAATGACCGCGGGATATGCTGCCTTTGCAAATGAAGGAAGCAAGGTGAAACCCTATTTCATCACAAAAATAGAAGACGCTGATGGTAACGTTCTCTATGAGGCAGAACCAGAGTTAGAAACAGTTCTAAATGAAAATTTGACATATATTCTAAACAATATGTTGACAGCTACTTATGATTCTTCTTTTATTGACTATAATTACCCAACCGCGATCAATCTCGCAGCTCAAATGACACATAAGTATGCGCTAAAGTCTGGAACGACAAACACGGATAGTTGGTACATTGGCTACAATAATAATATTGTAACTTCTGTTTGGGTTGGCTATGACGATAATCAAGCAGTCGGGACACAAGAAACAAAATACACACAACAAATTTGGCTAAAGACGATTGAAGCTTATGAACAGGATAAAAAAGATGAATGGTATGCTCAACCCGAAAATGTCGTCGCGGTTGTCGTAGACCCGATTTCTGGAAAACCAGCGACAACAGATACCGACAAAAAAAAGGTCATGTACTTTGTAAAAGGTACAGAACCTTCGTTGGATGATCCTGTTTTTGATGAAATTTCAAAGGAGTCTAACTAATACTCTTTTCCTATCGCAGAATTTCTCCTTCATCTCCCGTTTTGACTTGGTGGGCATTTCCATCGTCTGTATCGATATGTAGTTCCATCTTGTAGGTAGGATCTACTTTAAAGACGACATGGTCGATCGTTCCACCTTTTGGACCAGGAATTTTGACAGAGACTTCCTCCTCTTTGTCGCATCCTAACGTCGCTAATTCCCAAGGACTAAGATGAATGTGTCTTGTTGCTAGAATTGCACAAGCCCGTGTAACCGATCCTTGTGGTCCTATAATTGTTACCGTGGAAGCATCTCTTAGATCTCCAGAATCACGTGTCGGCGGATGAATTCCTAATTGATAAGCATCGGTTAAGGACACTTCTACTTGGGTGTAACTTCGAAAAGGCCCTATGATCCGAAGCTTTGATAATTCACTTTTTTCTGTTTTTACGGATACTGTCTGATGACAAGCATATTGCCCTTCCTGTGAAAGATCCCTTAATTTTTCTAAAGGTTCTTTCCCAAAGAGAATATGATAATCGTCTTCTGTTAAATGAACATGATGATTGGAAACGCCTATGCGTATTTTCATGGAATCCCTCCTCTGTTATTTATCCTATCAAAATTTTTCAGTTTTAGAAATATATTTTCTCTTCTCTTCATACACTTTACTGTATTGAGAAAGGAAGATCATATGAATAATAACAATCTGTATATGCCCTACTATCAGGAAGGAACCCAACCTCCTTACCAAAACTTTTTACCAAATCAAGCGCAAGGTCAAATGACGATACCATCGCAACCAACTCCTAGTCAACCAGAATATGCGGAAAACTTGCTACAAAAAAATATTGGAAAGCGAGCAACATTCTACATGTCCTATTCTGATTCTATCGAATGGCGTGATAGAATTTTTACTGGAATTATCGAGGAAGCAGGGCAAGATTATGTACTATTACACAACCAAGATACGGGGAAGTGGACAATTCTATGGGCAATCTATTTGAATTTTGTGGAATTCGATGAGCCCCTTAACCGTTAAAGTTTCCCTTTTGGCTTATTTTTCTTGTCCATATTCTTACTCCTATTCTTGGTTCATGATATGTAGCTTTTCTATTTTGTGATAGTATCCATTTGAACTTATCATTTTGGCAGAATAGTTTTCGTTGCCTGTCTTTTTAAAATTTGATACAATACCTCTAGAATAGGATGTGGTAAGATGATCTATTTCATCGTCGGTGCTTTGGTGCTTCTCATAGTAATACTACTCATAATATTCTTAGAAAGTAAGCGGAAATATGACTTTTTCTTGACGAAATTCTCTAAAGTAGAACATGAAATTGAGGAACTTTTAGACAAGAAACTAGATCTTCTTGTAAGAGTAGTTCCATTCGTTGAAGAAAATCATCCGGAAGAGGTAAAACGGCTAGAAAAATTGGATGAACTAAAAGAAAAACAACCAAATAACTTTGAATTATTCCGCTACCTTGGCATTTTAAAACACGAAGTAAAACTGATCCTGGAGGAACACGAAGATCTCGAGAATATTAAACAATTAAAGACCGTTTTAGATTTTTTGGATGACACAGAAGGCCAGCTTTTAGGATGCATTGAGTATTACAATCACAACGTAAGAGAATATCAGGAATTGACACAAAAATTTCCACATTCTATTACGAGAAAGTTGCTTCATCTAGCGGAAAAACAATTATATCAACAAGTAAAATTAGAAGATTTTGAAATACTAAAAAAATAGCAAGGAGAGACTTGCTATTTTATTTGCCAATGAATGGGAGTGATGCCATTTTCTTCTAAGAAGGCATTTGTCTTAGAAAAAGGACGACTACCGAAGAATCCATGATAAGCAGACAAAGGAGATGGATGCGCGGACTCAATTACTTTGTGAATTGGGTTTGTAATTAGCTGTTTCTTGCTCCGAGCAAAGCTTCCCCAAAGAATAAATACAATGGGCGTTTTCTTTTCATTTAGTAGACTGATCACTTCATCAGTAAATTGCTCCCAACCGAAATCCTTATGGGAAGCAGCTTTATCTTTTTCTACAGTTAAGACCGAATTTAGTAGTAGCACGCCCTCTTCAGCCCAGGGAATGAGACTGTTACTCTTTGGAATTGCATATCCTAAATCATTCTGTAATTCTTTGAAGATATTTTGAAGCGAAGGAGGTCTTGTAACAGTGTCCCTCACGGAAAAGGACAATCCTTGTGCTTGCCCTACTCCATGATAAGGATCTTGTCCTAAGATCACGACTTTTACTTTTTCATAAGGAGTATAGCGAAAAGCATTGAATACTTCCGTCTCTTTTGGAAAAATTGTCTTCGTCTGATAGGCATCTTTTACTTTTTTGATTAACGCTTGAAAGTAATCTTTGCGAAATTCCTCTTGTAATTGTAAATCCCAACTATTGCCAATCATAGGATCAACTCCTAGTTGTTATTATAATTTCTTTTTACTTGTGTTTCAAGTTTTCACGAGAATCCTTCTTTTGACGATAGTGGTTCCATTCTTCGATAATGTCTTTCCTCATACTTAATAGAGCATAAATATTGATGATTGCAAGGAGAGCAACTAAGATATCAACAAAATTCCAAAGTGTCGTAGCACTGGTGATGGCGCCTAGAATTAAAAGCACTATGGTCAAAATTTTAAATGCCAAAATGAACTTTGACTTCACTTCTGGAAAGAGAAATTTGAGGTTACTCTCACCATAATAGTAACCTGTGATAATCGTAGAGAATGCGAATAAGATGATTAAAATGATCAGTAACCATTGACCAAAGGATCCTAAATGGTACTGCAATGCATACTTTGTGATCTCAATTCCGTTTACATTTTCTAATACGAGGCTTTGATAATTTGATGTGAGAATGATAAAGGCTGTCGCCGTACAGACAACTAAACTAGTAAAATAAATTCCAACAACTTGTACTAGTCCCTGTTGCACTGGCAAATTGGCATCACTGGTCGATGAGGCAATGGCACCTGTTCCGATCCCTGCCTCATTTGAAAAAATTCCTCGTTGAATTCCAATGAGTGCTGTTCCTAAAAAACCACCAATGGCTGCTTTAAAAGAAAAAGCGGATTGAATGATGGAAAAGAATGCGCTAGGAAGGAGGGATGCATTCTTGATAAGGATATAAGCTGTAGCCGCTAAATAGATGGCACCCATGATTGGTACTAATTTGGAAGTAAAATCGGCAATCCCTTTCACTCCTTTATAGATGACGACAAAAGAAATGAGGGCAATCATAATTCCAATCGCAAGGAAAGGAATTGGTAACATATTTTCTAAACTTTTCGCAATGGTATTAGATTGGATTGTGAGAAAGCCAAAGATATAAGCAATGATGATCAACAGAGCATAAAACGAAGACAGTTTTTTCATCCCAAGACCTTTTTTAATGTAATAGGCTGGTCCTCCTTTATGAAATTCTCCATCTTTTTCACGATAGATCACACCCAAACAACTTTCTGCAAAAGCATTTGGCGCAACTAAAAATGTCGATAACCAAAGCCAAAAGATCGTTCCTTCACCACCGACATAAATGGCCAGGGCAATGCCCGCTAAAGAACCTACTCCAATACGCGCAGCGGTTGCCATCGTGAGTGTTTCAAAAGGTGAGATTTGGTCACCTTTCTTTTTTTTGAAACTGTGAATCATATCTTTAAGGCGAAACTGAATCCCATGTAGTTTCATAGAAAAATAAATACCACTAGAGAGAAGAAAGATCGTTGCTATTCCCCAAAGTACTTTATTCACAAATTGCATCATATCACCAAAACGAGTATACATCTCTCTTATCGAAAATAATGTTGAAAAAAAAGACTTATCTTCTATTTATGATAAGTCTCATGATTTCTTATTTTGTAAGCTCGATAGATTTGCTCTAACAACATCACTCGAAAGAGTTGATGCGGAAAAGTGAATGACGAAAAAGATAGCGCAAGATTAGACCTTTTCTTGATCTCTGGATGTAGTCCGCAAGATCCGCCAATCACAAAGACGAGCGTTCCATGCCTCATTTCCGCTTCTTCTAGAAAAGAAGCAAAGGCAAGAGAATTATAACTTTTTCCTTCAATTTCTAAGGTGATGACATAATCTCGGTCTGATATATGTGATAAAAGGCGATCTTTTTCTTTTTCCAAAGCAATACGGGCATCGTCTGTTTTTTCGTCTGCAACCTCAATCAGATCTATTTTTGTATATCTCGAAAGACGTTTCTGATATTCTTTCACAGCGTCCCTGAAAAAAGTCTCTTTCAGTTTTCCAACACCGATAATCTTGATCATGTTACACCTCGATGAGATCTGTCGCTTCATCTTGGCGCGCCATTGTGATACGAAGGTTGAGATCTTCTGTTTCTTGAAGACGAGAAGAGACGGTATCATACGCAAGGGTCTCCGTATTGTTCTTCTCACTTAAGTGCGCTAGTATCACATTTTTAGTATGTTTCCCTGCGATTAAGGATAGATATCGTGCAGCCTGTGCATTGGATAGATGACCCTTATCACTATTCACTCTCTCTTTTAAGTAACGCGGATATGGTCCATCCATCAACATTTTCACATCATGATTGCTTTCTAAAATGTACATAGATTTATCCTTGATCTTGGCAAAAAGTCTTTCGTTGATGTACCCTGTATCCGTCATATAAAGCAAACTTTTCTCTCCACTTTCTAACAGATATCCAACGGAAGGAGAAACGTCATGTGAAGTTGGAATTGGCGTCACTTTAATGTCTCCTAATAGAAAGGGATCAGTGAATAACTGGACCTTGGCTTGAGGAACCAGTTCCTCGAGTTGCTCTTCCATTCCCTTTGGAACATAAACTGGGCAATTCGTACGCTTACAGAACACGGGAAGCCCTTTGGTATGGTCGTTATGACTATGAGTTAGGATCACTGCGGCAAGTTCCGTCTTTGGATCAATATTTTGTTCTTCTAAGAACGACAAAAGCTTTGTATAAAGAAGGCCTTCGTCGATCAAGATATTGGTCGTTTCTGTTTTCACAAGCGTACAGTTCCCTCGAGAGCCACTCGCTAGTACTTTTACTTGCATTAGTAGAAATCCAGTGGGTTCAAAACCTGACTGCCTCCACGATATGGATATCCAGACCAAATGGAGAAGTGTAAGTGCGTTCCTGATGCATATCCACTCTGTCCCATTCCTCCGATGACATCTCCTTGACCAACTCTTTGACCTACAGAAACATATCTGACAGATAAGTGAGCATAAAGTGTATAATAACCGTCTTCATGATCGATCGTTACGAATTCGCCATTATCATATTTGTAAGAAGACTGAACGACGACTCCACTCTTTGCGGCCCTGATAGGCGAACCATATCCACATCCACCAATGTCGATCCCATCGTGGAAGGCACCCCAACGGTATCCAACGTAGCTGTTGATCGTATACGGCGTATTGGTAGGCCATAACCAAGATCCATCCGCTGCGCCAGAGTAGTAAGTACTCTTTCCTCCCCGAACGATGATCTCATTGACAGGTTCTTTAATTGTTTGAGAGTCAGTTATCACAGAGGTTAATGTTTCTCCATTTGACTTCTGCACTTTTTTGGTAATTTTGGTAATCCCATTTTCACCATTTTGAATGACGTTACTCGTACCGAGTGGAAGTTCATTGTCATAACGAATTTCTGTCTGATACTTGGTTTCCTGTAATTCAACAACATGGTCTGTTTCTATCGTCTCAAACTGAGGTTGTAAAATTCCTAACGTGACTTGTTGTCCCTCATAAAGAAGGGCTTTCGCGTCTTGAAAATTTGGATTGGCAATTAAGAATTCTTCTGTAGAAATTTTATTGTTATAGGCAACATCTTCAATGGTATCTCCCGCTTGGACGGAATATTTCTGCTGATCATCCGTCGTGCCAAACAATAGATACCTTGATAAGTCGTCGACATTCATGTAAATTGTTTCATCCACGGGGATGTTCTGCTCCTGATAGGTAATTTTATTCTTAACAGATACACTCTCAATGATTTTTCCTGTGTCCGTAATCGTTGGTTGTGTTTCATTTAAATAATTATCATATTCTTCATCACCAACAAAGGCACGGATCGTTTTATCCACCGAAGATGTGAATACTTCTTGGTCTAATACGTAGACAGTCGTGCTATTGGTTTCTTTTTTGACCCCATCGACCGTCTTCGTGGTTCCTTCAATATTGTAGCGATAGCCCTTTACGGTAAAAGGTGAGATATCTTCGATCTTTTGGTAGATCGCCTGCGCGGATAATACTTTCGCATCATAAGTAACTTCTTTTACAATGCTTAAGTCTTCCGGAGCATAGACCTTATCGACATGATATTGTTCTTTTAGATGTTCTTGTTCCTCGTCGATATATTTTTCGAGTGCCTCTTTTGACTCCGTAAGGCCAATCGAGCTTCCTTTTAGATAGACACGATAAAGTTCTTGAGGCTCAGATGGTTGTGGTTTAAAGCCCACAAAAAGAAGGGCAAAACTTACAAGAAAGGCAATGACCATATAACTTATGTTTCGCTTATTCATTCTTGCCCTCCTTTTTCTTCTTTATGGAAATTGACGAATGTACTTGTATCTTTCTTAAACAGTAATTCAATCGTTCGCGTCGGTCCATTACGATGCTTTCCAATGATAAACTCGGTAATGGAACTATTGTCATCTAATCGTTTTTCTTTATTATAGTAATCATCACGATACAGGAATGATACGATGTCAGCATCTTGCTCAATCGAACCAGACTCACGTAAATCACTCATGATTGGGCGTTTGTCTTCTCGTGTTTCAACCGCACGTGATAACTGCGCTAACGCAATCACGGGAACATGTAACTCCATCGCCATTGTTTTGAGAGCACGCGAGATATCTGATACCTCTTGTTGCCGGTTCGTTCCGTAATTTCGTCCACCAGAAATCAACTGTAAGTAGTCGATGATCACAATACCAAGACCTTTTTCACTACTTGATAGACGTCGACACTTTGCTCGGATCTCTCCGATGGTAATTCCTGGTGTATCATCCATATAAAGATTGGCATTTGATAGTTGACTGATCGCTTCATTCACCCGTCTCCAATCATTATTTAAAAGTTTTCCCGTACGTAACTTATATAGATCAATTTGACCGAGGGAAGAAAGCATACGAGTGGCTAATTGTTCCGCACCCATTTCTAGGTTGAAAAGAGCCACGGTCTGATCGGTATTCATCGCAATGTACGTTGCCATGTTGAGTGCAAAGGCCGTTTTCCCCATTGCTGGGCGAGCGGCGACAATGATCAATTCATTTTCATGGAACCCAGAAGTTGTATGATCAATATCCGTCCAGCCTGTTGGAACACCTGTCACTTCTCCCTGTGTTTCTGAAAGTTTTTCCAAATCTGACTTCGTTTTGTGTAATACTTCTTTAATCGTTCGAAACTCCGTGGTTCGTCTGTTTTTATCCAGGTCTAATATCTGACGTCCAGCATCGTCAATCAGCTCATCAACATTTTCTTCTTCATATCCTTGGGTAGCAATATTAGTAGCCGTCGTAATGACCTTTCTACGAAGCGCAGAATCTTCTACTGTCTTGATATAGAAATCCACATTTGCTGCCGTTGGAACGAAGTTCACAACTTCTGTTAAGTATTCAACACCACCTACTTCAGTAAGACTCTTACGATTTTTTAGTTCTGATGTAAAGGTTGTTAAATCGACTGGAATCTTATTATCACAAAAATACTGCAACACTTCAAAAATCTTCGCATGCTTAGCATCATAAAAAGACTCTGGAGTAAGAATTTCACAAGCTTTCTCCAAGGCTGAATTTGATAGAAAACAAGCTCCTAATACAGATTCTTCGGCTTCTATATTGGATGGCATCGTTCTTAGTGCCATGTTACCACCTCTATTTCACTAGATGTACCTTTACCTTAGCAAAGACATCTTTGTAAAGATTAACTTTTACTTCATGGACTCCTAAACTACTGAGTCCTTCCATGAGGAATATATCACGTTTTTCAATTTTATATCCTAACTGATCTAACCCTTCTTTGATCTGTTTCTGACTGACACTTCCGAACACCCTGTCTTTCTCGCCTGTCTTCACTGTAAAGGTTAACGTTTCTTTTTCAAGCCTTTCTTTTAATTTCAGTGCCTCTTTCTTATCTTCTTCTGCTTGGGCTTTTTGTTTTTGCATTTCCGTTTCATGCTTCTTTAAATTTCCCTGATTGGCTGCGACCGCATAGCCATTTTTGATGAGAAAGTTTTCGGCATAACCATCTTTAACGGTTTTAATCTCCCCTTTTCTTCCTTGATTTCTTAAATCTTTGATGAAGATTACTTGCATATTTATCCCTCCTGTTTCTTAATATACTTTTTCAACTTTGTCACGATATCGGAAACCTTGGCATTTTCAATCCGTGTTGCGGCGATGTTCTTGTCGCCACCGCCACCTAAGTTTTCTAATACTTTATGTACTTCAAAATCATGAAAACTTCTGGCACTGACACCAACCACTTTTTTATCTAGTTTTCCTACAACGAAAGATGCTTCGATGTGATTGAAGAAAAGTAAAATATCGGCAATCTTCGCCAGATCTTCTCTTCGATAAATCGCATTTTCACTTCCTTTTGCAAGGGCAATTTTGCCATCGATGATTTCGCAGTTCGTAAGGAGTTTCTGACGTTCGATATAATCTTCCAGATCCTGTTTTAAAAGATATTGCACTTTTTCTGGATCAGCACCTAACATTGCCAAGAAGTGCGCACATTCATAAGTTCTCGCTTTCGTTTTCAACGTAAAGTTATTGGTATCTAGAACGATTCCCGAAAGTAATATCGTGCAGAAATAGGGATCCATTTCTATGCTATAATATTCTACCAATTCCGCAATCATTTCGCAAGTACTAGAGACACTCGTATCAATGATCGGAAGTGTCGCTTGAACCGTATATTCATCTGTCTCGTGATGATCGATGATGATTACTTTGGAGAACTGTTTTACGATTTCAGCATTCGATAACAAATTTTCCTTATTGGTATCTAATATGATTAGAAGATTTTTCTTTTCTTTCGGATGAAGATAATTTTCTACTTCATCACTTGAAATGAAAGTAAAGGATCCTTCTACTTCGTTTAAGACTTTTCCAACACCTAGTTCATGATCTTTGTCATCCATGATGATATAGCAATATTTATGTAACCGAGAAAGGATGGCACTCATCCCTAACGCACTTCCTAAAGCGTCCAAATCTAAGTCTCTATGTGAAACTAAAAACACATGTTTTGAATGACGAAGTAAATGATTGAGTTGTCTTCTGTAATCTAGTACGCCCATGCATTTCCTCCTTGAAATATTTCAATATAATTATACACGAAATTACTATGATCGTCCACTGAACTTCAGACACAGAAAAAGAGAGTTTCCTCTCTTACTTCGTATATGGTAGTAAGGCAATCGCGCGAGCACGCTTGATTTGTTCAGCAATCTCGCGTTGATGCTTCGCACATGTTCCTGTTACTCTACGTGGTAAAATCTTGCCACGTTCGTTGATGAACTTACGAAGGCCTTCAGGATCTTTATAACTGAACTCTTTGCCTGTACATAATAAGCAAACTTTCTTCTTTTTCCGATAAAACTCTGCCATGGTTCTCCTCCTTCTTAGAATGGTAATTCGTCATCGCTGATTTCGATGCTACTGCCAAAATCAGCAAATGGATTGTTTGATACATCCGTCGTCTTAGGAGCCTGATCTGTTGGAAAATCATATGGTGTTGGTTCATTTGTCGGCAGAGATTGTCCCATTTGACCTTCTCTACCACCGTTTCTGGAACCAAGAAATTCAACGTTGTCTGCGACTACTTCAGTCACATAATGCTTTTGGCCATTTTGATCATCGTAAGTACGTGTTTGAATACGTCCATCGATGGCAACTTGGCTTCCTTTCGACATATAATTCTTTACATTTTCAGCTTGTTTTCTCCAAACAACGATATTGATGAAATCAGCTTCTCTTTCCCCCGCCTGATTTGAAAATGGACGATTGACAGCAAGGGAAAACGTAGTTACAGGGACATTGCTTCCTGTATATCTTAGTTCTGGGTCTCTCGTAAGGCGACCAATCAAAAATACTTTGTTCATTCTTTACCTCTTTCTTAGTCTTCCACCCGAACGACTAAATCACGAATGATATTTTCATTGATACGTGCTAGACGACTGAATTCATCAATCGCTTTCGTATCGTTTGTGCTGACCGCATAGAAGAAATAATATCCAGTCTTATACTTGTTGATCTCGTAAGCAAGTTCTTTTTGACCTAGTGCTTTTTCTTCTTTTACAGTAGCTCCATTCTTAACGAGAAGATCTTTCATACTATCAGCAACTGCTTTGATGTTTGCTTCTTCTAAGTCTGGTCGTACGATAAAAGTAATTTCGTAGTTTTTCATTTCTACACCTCCTTATGGACTTTTGGCTGTATATACAGCAAGGAGTACTTAAAATACTCGTTAGTAGTATACCAAATTATAAGTTACAAGTAAAGGAAAAATGCAAAAATCGGGAAAACAATCAAAGACCAAAAAAGTACAATCATTTCTAACTGTGCTTTTCAGTTCTTCTATTGCTTTTTTTTCTTCTTTTTCACATATTGTACTATCGAATAAAGTTCACTATTTGGGCTAATCGGTTCGCATTCCGAGCGGTAGAGGCCTTTTCGTACCGCAATAGGTAATTCTCTATATAGACTCTGATACTCCTCTACTAAACCTATATCTAAAAGCGTTGCTAATATAGCATTTGTTGCGCCATCAACAGATTCCGTATTTTTCAAATGAGATGCCATTATGTCTAAAGGAGTATGTTTCAAAGAAGCACTTGTAGATCCTGCCTGAATATTAGACTCTCCCATTGTGCGTAGAGCTTTCATGGTACAGAGTTGTGTCATAATGTCTTGCTTTTCATCCGAGTCTTGAACGGCAATCAGTCTTAAGAGTTTCTTATTCTCACGAATCTCAGAAATTTTGCAAGCTTTTGTCATCGTATACTGTTGTTCGAGAGTTTTCTGTTCACCAATCATTTTTAAAGCTTCTAGATCCTCACGAATTTCTTTTATAGAACAAGCTTCGGTCATGCATTCTTGCCTTTCTGCCGTATCCTGCGAACCTATTATTTCTAGGAGTCTCTTTTCTTCACGAATTGCGTCTATCCGGCAAGCCCTAATCATTTGTGCTTGCTTCTCCTCTGTATCTTGCTTCCCAATTATTTCTAAGGCTTCGGCATTTGCACGAATTTTCGGAATTTCACATGCATCTATCATTTGTTCCTGACGTTTTGCAGTACTTTGTTTTGCAATCATTCTTAACAGCTTTTTATCTTTGAAAATAGCTTCTATAGTGCAGGCACGGTACATTTGCCATTGCTGTTCTACCGTTTTTTGAGATATTATTATTTCAAACGCTTCCTGGTCTTCTCGAAAAGACGACTCACAAAGGACGCGTGCTAGTTCTTGCTCTGGTTGAGTGTTTTTGGAAACAATTATTCTACCGTAAGATACCAACTTTTTACGTGTTATATCTCCTTTTGTCATATGTTTATATTGATGGTCAACAAATATTTCTAATTCTTCTTGTTTATTTTTTTGACAAGCTTTGTGATATAAATCTATCATCTCGTCACCAGACATTATGATTTTAAAAACGGTGGGATCGTCACCTGTTTTTCTAAGTTCGCTTAACATCTTGGGTGTTACTGTTATTTTTCCCGCTTTGCAATCTTGTAAAATTTTTACCAGTTTCTCATTAGTCATAGTCTTCCTTCCTTCTTATGGCCATTATTATAATCAGCTTATCATAAAAAAGCAACTAATATTTCCTAAAAATTGCTTTTCTACTACAACATTGCGTTGAACCTTACTTTCTAAACATTGAATCGGAAATGGCAAATATCACCATCTTGCATCGTATATTCTTTCCCTTCTAATCTTGCTTTACCTGCTTCCTTTACTTTCAATTCATTTCCACAACTAACTAAGTCTTCATAACTCATAACTTCGGCACGAATGAACCCTTTTTCAAAGTCCGTGTGGATGATTCCTGCACACTCTTTTGCGTTCATCCCCTTACGGAACGTCCACGCTCGAACCTCATCTTTTCCTACTGTGAAGTAAGTTGCAAGGCCCAATAAATCGTAGGTAGCCCGAATCAATTCATCCAGTCCACTTACCTTCATCCCAAGCGCCTCTAGCATCTCTTGCTTATCCTCATCCGATAATTCGCTCAGTTCCGATTCCACTTTAGCGCTCATTACGACAACTTTAGCTTCTCCTTTTCCTGCATATTCACGAACTGCTTTGACATAGTCATTTTCTTCCTTTGAGACTTCGTCTTCATGAATATTCGCAATATAGATGATGGGTTTCAATGTGAGAAATTGATAAGATTTTAATAATAGTTTCTCTTCCACCGTAAAATCGACCTGACGAAGAGGGATACTTTTCTCTAACGCCTCTTGTGCTCGTTTTAAAACTTCTACTTCCGCTAGCGTTTCTTTATCTTTATTAGTTCTGGCCTTTTTTTCTACTTTATCAATCCGCGTCGTAATGATTTCCAAATCGGCAATCGATAGTTCAAGGTTGATCGTTTCGATATCACGAATTGGGTCTACTGTCCCATCCACGTGAATGATGTTACCATCATCAAAGCAACGCACTACTTCGCAGATTGCATCCACCTCGCGAATATGTGATAAAAACTTGTTTCCAAGTCCCTCTCCTCTACTTGCGCCTTTCACCAATCCAGCGATGTCTGTAAACTCATAACTAGTGGGAATGAGACGTTCTGGTTTGTACATCTCTTCCAGCACTTCTAAGCGATGATCTGGAACTGTTACGACACCTACATTGGGATCAATCGTTGCGAATGGATAGTTCGCCGCCAAAATATGTTTCTTCGTAATTGCATTAAATAAAGTAGATTTTCCAACATTCGGAAGCCCAACAATGCCTGCTGTTAAAGCCATAATATCTCCTCATTTCTTGCTAATTATTATACAAAAAAAGTGAACATAAGTCCACCTTCTTCCAATTTAGGAAATAACGACTGCTTTTTGTCCTATTGCTTGCCATACAGACTCAAATTGTGCCTTTGGGATAATTTTCTCTCCCGAGGTAAAGTTGGTCCCACCTGGATCTTGTACAACATAATCTCCCGTGATCTCATTATACCCTATCAATAAGACTACATGTAGATTTGCTGGTACTTCTTGGCCTGCTTTCGTTTCCTCTGGGGTTTCAAACTGATCTGTCACCCAAACTACCACAGGATTTCCCAAGTCTATTTCTTTTTTTAAGTCATCAAGAGAGCTTCCAGTCATGTCGCGAGTTGCAATGCCACCTTGATAACTTCGCGCAAATTGATCAAGTGCATCTGGGGCGATCCAATGAGCGATCTCTTTCGGGGCAATTTCCCAAATTGACTCTATAAAACCAGTGTGTGGATCGTTTGTTTTTGGAACAGCTTCGGCAATGTCCTTTAACGTGACATTCGGCCAATAACCTTTATATTTAGCGGCCATCAATAAGGAAGCAACCTCACAACCATTATGAACTTTTTCTTGATTTTGATTGATGTATGGAATATTCTTAATCACGCGATAAGCATTTTGGATCGCTTCTTGTAGTTTTCGAATCCGTTCTGTTTCCTCTCGTTGCGTTAACTCCACATCAATTTGATCTAGATTATGTTGATACTTCTCTTGAACTGTTTGAGAGGGAATTGTTGCCAACAAATTGATGAGGGATTGATAATGCTCGCGTGTCACATTTGATTTTAACTTTCCGTTTTCATAAAAGCTAGCAATTTGTGTTTTTAAAAGGGAAAGGCGAACGGCCTGTTGCTTTAATTGGTCCATGGAACTCGCAAAAATTTCTTTGATTTCTTCATCTAGAAGGGAATAATGTAACGATAAATAGAATAGTTCACTTTCTTTCCCATCTTTGATGACGCCATCCTCATCGAGAAATGATGCGAGCTGTTTCCGAAAAGCAACTGCTTCTTTCACCTTGGCAATTTTTCCTTCCATTTCGGAAGAGGTATCGGGAAGATTGACTCGTTCTATTTTATTATATACTTCTAATAGAAGTTGATCGGAAATATCTTCTTTGGGAACGACTTGGTTTTCGTCCTGATATAAATTGGCCACGGCATATTTGGCCGCTTGGACATTGACAATTGTGTTGGACCCTTCTAAATAAATCCCAGAAAGTAAAGAGATTGCACCTAGAATATAGATGAATAAGCCATAACTTTTTCGCTTTTTTGCCATCATAAAACCCCTTCCTTTCCTTCCTTTTTAAAGGTACCAGAAGAGGTTTTCCCTCGCAATTAAAACAGGATTTATTTTTTTATGGTTGACACAAATTGATCATTATAATGTTGGATAGACCCCTGGACCAATCGGCAAGCCAATTAAATACCAACCAAGTAATAATAAGATCCAGCTTGCAGTGATAATTCCAAAATACGGCATAACCATCGAGATAGATTCCCGAATGGTAATTGGCTTTTCCTTCTTTGTATTATAAATATTTAGGTAACCAACATAGATACAGAAAAAGGCAAGTAATGGAGTTAGTCCATTCGTAATCGAATCTCCTGCGCGAAGTAACATTTGAGCAAATTGTGGAGAAATATTCGACTGCATTAGCAATGGTACTACCACTGGAGAGAAAATCGCCCACTTTGATGTTGGCGTCGTTAAAACGAAATTGCAAAGAGCAACTAATAAGATCACCACAAGAATGAGTGGAACTCCTGTAAACGGTAATTGCTTGATCAAGTTTGCTCCCCAAGCACAGAGAATGGTTCCGATATTAGTCTTACGGAATATAGCGATGAACTGTGAAGCAAAGAAGATCAAGACGACGAGACCACCAATGTGCTTCAACTTCTCTTCCATTCCTTGAATGATGTCTTTGTCATTTCGAATAGTTTTGGCTCCAATCCCATACGCAATTCCCATCAGGATGAATAAAAGAGAAATCATGTAGGTAAAGCCATCTTGAAAGTAAGAATTATCGCCAAATAACTGTCCTAAATAGGTTTTTTCACTCATATCAAGGAGCATTCCAGAACCTGGTAAGTTTGGAATAATCATATAAATGAACATACCGATGATGATGACAGCCACGATGAGACTATAACGAAGACCTCTTTTTTCTAGTTTGTCTTGCTTGAGTTTTTCTTGTTCTTCTACTGCAACATCGACAATCTCTAACTCCTGCGTCGGTTCTGTTTCTTCTTTTTCTTTATATTTTCCCATCTTTGGTACGATGAATTTTTCAATAGCAAATGATCCCAAAAGTGATAGGAAAATGGAAAAGGCAATAATGATAAATAGGTTGGAAGTTAAACTGACATGGAACGTTTCATCAATGAGGTTTGCGCCTAACGTCGTATATGGAATGAGTCCTACTTCCGAAGAACCAACAAAGAGAGTGACACCGTAACCAAAGGCTACTCCACAGAAAGCTGTGACGATTCCTGCGAGAGGATTTCGCTTTTCACTTTGAAATAGCATTGCTGCAAGTGGAATCATGAAAACATAGCCAATTTCATTGATCAAAGAAGAAATCGTTGCAATGAAAATGATGAAGAACGTCAACGTTTTCTTATTAAACTTTGACAAAACTCTGTGATAGAAAGTTTCCACAAGTCCCGTCGTCTCGGCAATGGCAAGCCCAATCAATGAGATTAGTAACATGCTCAAGGGCGTAAAACTGATGAAATTTCTGGCTGCATTACTGATGATGTATTTCATTCCGTCGTAAGAAAGTAAGTTTTCTACCGTTACTAGAACAGATTCTAATTTGTTCGTATTTGGATTGATCGTACTGTAAGTAGCCTGCATCTGTAAGGCCGAAAATAACCCACTCAACAAGATGATGAAAATGGTTAAAACAATGAATGTGGTAATGGGATGCCAATGGAACTTTTTAAATTTTAATTTTTTCTTTTCTTTCATGGTACTTCCCTTCTAAGAAATCACTTTCTTTAACTTCTTATTAAACTCAATTCGTGGCATGAAGATACATCTTCCACAGGCAACACATTTAATTTTAATATCTGCTCCTAGCCTCACGATTTCCCATTCATTCGTTCCACAGGGATGTGCCTTTTTCATGATAACATGTGATCCTAATTGATATGCTTGCTTGTTTTCCATGGAAACCTCCATTCCGAAAGATTTTCTTTTACTATGATTGATCAAGATTTAAAAGTTCTAGAATTCTATTTAAATCTTTTTCGTTATTGAAATGAATTTGAATTTGATTTTTCGTCACTTTTACCTTAGTCCCGAGTTTTTCGCAAAGCACTTCTTCCACAGCGCGATACTCAGCAGAAAGACGCGGTTTGCTCCTAGAAATGGCATTCTTCTTTACAATCGCCTGCGAACTAGATAAGACTTCCAAGTCACGAACGTTCAGTCCCTCTTTCACGATGCGCTCTGCGATTTTCTTCACTTCTTCTTTGTCTTCCATTTTACTTAAAACACGCGCATGACTCATAGAAATCTTGTTTTCGATCAAGAGATCTTTCACTTCTTCTGGTAGTCCTAAGAGTCCTAACATATTCGTAATATAACTTCTACTTTTTCCAAGACGCTTTGCTAACTGTTCTTGCGTCAGCGCCAATTTTTCTAATAAATTGTGATAAGCTGTGGCCTCTTCTAATGGAGTTAAATCTTCTCTTTGTAAATTTTCTAAAAGGGCAATCTCCATCATATCTTGATCGCTAAAATCTTTGAGGATGGCAGGGATTGTCTCTTTTCCCGCTAAAATAGAAGCTTTTACCCGACGTTCTCCTGCAATAATTTCATATCCTTTGATGCTCTTCTTGGCGATGATTGGTTGAAAGACCCCATGTTCCTTGATGGAGTTTGCTAACTCCTGTAATGCTTGCTCATCAAAAATTTTACGTGGTTGGTATGGATTACTACGCAGTTCTGAAAGCGGTAACTCTACAATTTCGTTTTGTGGTGTCGTATTGATGATCTTCTCTTCCATTTTGTCATAGTCCATCGGTTCATTGTTGAATAGTTCTTCTAACCCTCGACCTAATGCTCTCCTTTTAGTTTCCATTTCGTTCTATCACTTCCTTTGCTAAATTAAGATATGCTTCTGATCCTCTGCTTTTGGGATCATAAGCGATGATTGGTTCTCCATGAGATGGTGCTTCCGTCAAGCGAATCAGTCTTGGTATGATCGTGTTATAAACACGCTCTTTAAAGAATTTTCGAATATCTTCAACTACTTCAAATCCTAAGTTTGTCCTAGAATCTAGCATCGTCAGAAGGACTCCTTCAATATCTAAGTTTGGATTGAGAGATTTCTGCGCTAACATGATCGTATTCAGTAACTGCATAATTCCTTCTAGAGCGAAAAATTCACATTGAACTGGTATGATGACAGAATTAGAAGCTGCTAGAGCATTGGTTGTAATCAATCCTAAAGAAGGTGGACAATCGATAATGATAAAATCGTACTGCTCTTTGATTGGATCGAGACATTGCTTTAATTGATACCCTTTAGAAAAGTGAGGATCTGTCTGACTTTTTTCTAATAGTTCGATGTCGACTCCTGCTAAATTAATCGTCGCTGGAAGCACTGTTAAATTCTTGTATTTTGTCCTGATCATGGCTTCTTCGATCTTACATTTTCCAATGATCACATCATAGACGCTGCGATCGATGTCACCTTTGTTGATCCCTACACCTGTTGTGGTATTTCCTTGTGGATCTAAATCGATCAATAATACTTTTTTTCCCAATACTGCTAAGGAAGCAGAGAGATTGATACTAGTGGTTGTCTTTCCAACGCCACCTTTTTGATTTACTAATGATATTATTTTTCCCATGTATGCCACCTTTTCTCTCTAATACTACTCTATTTTAACAAAGTTCGGTTTATTTGAACACAACTTTATGAAAAAAGTAGACCTTTCATCTACCTTTTTCCTTTCTAATTGACTTCTATCCTACTTGTATTTTCTTTTATTCCAAAGCGTCTTGTGTTTGTTTCGCAATTTTAATCGTAATGCGGTACTCATCGGCAAGGTCCATCTCTTCGCTATCTACCATAAACCCACTACGTTCAATTAAACGAACAGAATCTCTTACTTCGTTAATTGCTTGGTTCATAGTATAGATATAGGTTTCTTTTGGAGCCTCTACCACTGGAGTTAATTTCTGGCTAGGGAGTGGGACTTGTGTCTTTTCTGGTTCATTCAAAATAATGGTATCCTCCGTTGGTTCTTCCGCGCGTGGTTTTTCAGTTGCAGTTGGATTTGGAAGACTAAAGTCTAGTGTTTCAACAGAGGCTTGTGGTTTTTCTTCTGTCTCAGTTGCCGGAACCGTTGGTGGTTTTAATAAACTCTCTAGTCTTGCAATCGAATCTTTATCGTCCATAGGATCTACGGCGTCCACAAACTTAAATGGTGCTGGCGTCAATGGTTCTTGGACTGGTTCTTTTACTTTATCTTTCTCTACTTGATCCTCATCTAATTTTAAGAGGGCATCGAGGTCCGCAATCGCTTTTTCTGGATTGATATCTTTGGCATTCGCTCTTAACTCATCTAAATCCGGGGTTCCAAGTGCCGATGGCATCGAAGGATCTACTGCAGGTTGTGGTTCAACAGTTGGAACTGGAGCGATGCTATCAAAATTAAAGAACTTTGGCGGTAGTTTTACTTCTTCTGGTTCTGCTCCTTCTGGATCTTCCTCTGAATGATTGAGTTTCTGAATTTCCTGATCTAATTCGCGAACGGTCATCCGTGAATCGATGACTTGATTTAATAGTTCAACCTGTTGTTTTTGGTCTTGTACATTCAAAAGAGCTCTTGCGTGTCTTTCCGAAATTTTTTCTTTTAATAGAGCGTCTTGTACTTCCTCTGATAAAGACAATAAGCGAAGTTTGTTGGCAACGGCTGACTGGCTTTTACCCATCGTCTTGGCAAGTTCTTCCTGTGTCATTTCATCTAACTCAAGAATCTTCTGATAGGTTCTTGCTTCTTCGATCGGACTTAAATCTTTTCTTTGTAAGTTTTCTAGTAACGCCACTTTTGCGCTTTCTTTGTCGTCTAAATTGCGAATAATCGCTGGAATTTTAATCAAACCAGCCATCGCCGAAGCTTTATAACGACGTTCTCCTGCAATGATTTCGTACTTTTCTCCAATCTGTCTTACGATAATTGGCTGAATAACTCCATGCTCTTTAATCGATGCCGCTAGTTCGTTCAAAGCCTTTTCATCAAATATTTCACGTGGCTGGAATCTATTTGGAATAATATCATCTAATGGTAGATAAACTACTTCGTTTTCTTGATTCATCTTAATCCCTCACTTTTTATTCTTTCAATCCTATAATCAGATTATAGCCTTCTTTTCAAAGAAAAACAACAAGAATTTTGTCGTTTTCAAAAAATGCCAAACTAATTTTTCCTCACAATTGATCGCTCTTTTTGAAATTTGATTAAGTTACGATGACTATTTTCTAACGGAAGAAGGAAAGAGAACGTATCGCAATAATGATAGTGATATTTTTTCCAAAGGTTTTTACTCTCTTCTAATTCTGCCGTAATATTTCCCTTCATTGCAATAAAATAACCATCCTCGGCGATGAGATCCTTACAATATTTTAATAGTAAAGAAAGATTGGCAACGGCTCTACATGTCACGAGTTCAAACTGTTCTTTCGCTTTGGGATAGTATTCCTCCGCTCTTGCATGAACTGCTTTGATCCCCTTTAATCCAAGCATTTGGATTACTGTATTGAGGTAGTTTACT